>CAMALD010000105.1 GCA_945836355.1 uncultured Lachnospiraceae bacterium
CGAACCTATGACCCTCTGCTTGTAAGGCAGATGCTCTCCCAGCTGAGCTAAGACTCCGGCTTGTCTGTGTTTCTCTCACGCGAACAAGTCATATTATACTGATGTTCTTCCGTTTTGTCAAGAACTTTTTTCTGAAATTTTACCAATTATCACGAATGCTTCTTACGTCCTCATGCTTCCGTCCTGCCAGATAACAAAGCGGAGCGTATGTGCCCGGCTGTATTCCAGCGCAGCCTTTGCATTGTTTTCCAGACTCAGCACCGTTCCGCACTGCTTTCCGCAGACTGCCGCACCGCAGCGGTATCTCGACACAAGCAGGTCACCGGATGAGCGTATCTGCGCAGATAAGCTCTGCAGTTCCCCGAGATACAGCCGATAATCCAGCTCAGCCGCCATGTTGCCGCGGAACGCGCCAAACTGTGTTTCCGATACCCGGAAGACCACCGTATTCTCATCCATCTCAAGTGTGCGCAGACATTCCGCGAAGGAAATCATCATTTCCTGCGCGGCTGCATATCCGTAGGAGTTTTCGATTTCCGTCAGATCCTCCAGCTCCATGTACGCCAACACTGCCTGTGTGCCCGCATATTCCTCAAGGATATGCTTCATCCTTTTCAGGCAGGCTGCGACAAGCGGCAGACCGGTCACATCGTCTATTTCCGTCTGCCCTTCCTTATCCTTTGCTTTCGATGATTCCTGTCCCTTCTGTAAGCCCTGTGCTTTCTCTGTATCCGCAGGTCCGTTGGTCAGCCTACGTTCTATATGCTTATCAAGATAATCGAAATCGTCCCTCTGTTTTCTGTTCTGCTCCTGATAGCGCAATCTGCTCTCTTTCCGGTGCAGCCGTGCACTCACCAGATATAACAGGACTGCAAGAATAATCACAACAATCATTAAAAGCACTGCAATTCCCATCCAAAGCGATACTCCCCGTGCACTGCTTTGCTGTTCGTTTTGTTGCTCCACACAATATTGTTCCAGCCATACTGCCGTCGTATCCCTGTCGGGATATTTCAGCTTATACCAGTCAAACAGCCGGTTCCAGAGTTCAGCCAGCTGCGCAGCATCCTTGCGAAACAGCACTACCTCCTGCACCGGGAAGCCCACGCCTGCCATCGGATAAAGCAGCTCATCTCCCGAAAGCAGCAGAACATCCAATATGTTTCGCCTTAACAGCACACCGCCGATCGCACCCTGTCTGAGCGCCTCCAGCATCTCCCTCTCGCTTGCAAAGGGAATGGTACAGTTTTCAAATTCTGTCCCCGTAAGGGTTATCAGTGTGGTGGCGGTGGTGCCCCAATAGCAGTGTGCTATCCCTGACTGCTCCGTCTTTTCACGTTTTTCCGGGGACACTGCCGGCACCATGTCAACCCCCTTATAGACCTTCGATGCCGTATAATTCTCCGTGATATTCGCTGTCAGCACCGCACCGATTACGATATCCAGCTCATCTTCTTCCAGCAAATCGCGCGCCATACGGTCTGGAGCCACGCTTATTTTTGTAAACTCGACGCCCGTATACAGTGCCATGAAGTCCATAAAATCATTCATCTCCTGCGCATCGGTGCAAACATCGGCTGTATCATAATCTCCCTCCAGCCCCTCAAAGGCAAAGCGAAGCGTCCGCCCGATTTCCTCAGGCATTTTACTTTCCTGCTGTTTTAAAAACTCGGTAAAATAGCGGATGCTTTGCTGTCTCACCGATTCTCTCAGCAGCCCGCCACTCTCCCCGGCAACCAGATATGCATTGACCAGAAGCAGAAGCTCTTTGAAATCATGGTTTACCGCAGCGATTCCTACGCCGCCTTCTGTGCCCGGAATGACGCAAACGCTTTCCAAATCCCCGCATCCGTAGAGCTGCCACAATCTGCTGTCCGGCACCAGTGCTGCTTCGGCTTCTCCCGCGCGGACCGCCTGCAGCAGTTCTGCCATAGTTTCATATGTGGTGACCTTTCCGATCGGCATCAATGCGCCGACCGACACCTCCGATAAGAGGCATCCCTTCACGGTACCGATTACATGACCGCCCGCATAGAGGCTTTGGTACAAGCCGCTTCCCTTTGGGGCAACCAGCCACAGCTTTTCCTCCTGTATCCACCCGGTACAGTACACCGGCATGTCAGACAGCCAGAGCATGCTCATCTCTTTTTCCTCCAGCGGCTGTGCAGGCACTCCGTACAGCAGATCGATGTCGCCTTCTGCCAGCGCTGCGCGCATCTCCCTGATACTGCCGCGTACCACCTGCACCTGCAATCCGAATTCGTATTGAAGCAGCTCCACCACAGGCACCGCACTGCCGTATGCATCCCTGCCGTTCTCCACATACTCCGATTCGTCGGTCACGCCAATGGTCAGTGTTTTCCCGCGCAAGCCTTCCAGATACTGCTTTGCATCTGCATCCGGCTCAAAGGCAGCCTCCAGCTCCCCCGCAGCATGCACTCCTTGCGGCCGCACTCCCGCACATGCCAAAAGCATGCCAAGGAGCACCAGCCAGACAAAATATCGGTATGAATTTGTTTGCATTTTCTTAGCCGCCATAACACTCTTCTCCGTCTATTTTTCGAAGCAAATAAACTTTTTCTTTCCGATTTTCAGCACATTGCTTCCTTTCGACAGCACCATATCTACTTCTGCTGCCGGGGCACCGTTTAACTGTACACCGCCCTGTCTGACCAGCCGGCGGAACTCACTGCCCGAAGCTATAAGCTTATTTTCTATCAAACAAGGGACAATGTCAAGCAGTGTTTGCATATCATCAGTGCAGGCAACTGTTAACATATCCTGAGGAAGCTGTCCGGCAGAAAATACGCTTAAAAAGTATTCCCTTGCCTTGAGCGCCAGCTCCCCGCCGTGGTATAATGCAGTGACGATCTGCGCCAGCTCCAGCTTGATATTGCGCGGATTCTCTCCCTGCTCCATGCGCTCACAGTACCGTTCCACCTCATCCGGGTGCACATCCGTTACAAGTTCAAAGTATCTGCGAATCAGGCTGTCCGGAATCTCCATGATTTTCTTAAACATTACCTCCGGTGCTTCATTCACTCCGATGTAATTTCCGAGGCTCTTGCTCATCTTCTCCACCCCGTCCAGTCCTTCCAGAATCGGCATAAAAATCGCAATCTGCGGCTCCATGCCCATTGCGCGCTGCAGGGTGCGTCCCATCAGTACGTTGAAGGTCTGATCGGTGCCGCCGAGCTCGATATCTGCCTTAATCTGCACCGAATCGTACGCCTGCATCAGCGGGTAAAAAAATTCATGCAAGCCAATGGCTTCCTGCTTTTTGTAGCGGTTGGAGAAATCTTCTCTTTCCAGAAGCCGCGCCACCGTAGTGCTTGCCGCCAGCTTCAATACTTCTTCAAAGCTCATCCCTGCCAGCCACTCGCTGTTAAACCGCACCTCTGTCTTTTTGCGGTCGAGCACCTTAAAAATCTGCTCCATGTAGGTGGCTGCATTTTCTTTTACCTGTTCCTCGGACAGCGGCTTTCTGGTCCTGGATTTTCCGGTCGGATCACCAATCTTTCCGGTGAAATCACCGATGATGATGACTGCCCGATGTCCCAGCTCCTGCATCTGCCGCACCTTGCGCAGCACGACCGTGTGTCCGAGGTGGATATCCGGTGCGCTCGGGTCCAGCCCCAGCTTGATGACCAGTGGCTGATGCTTCTCTATTGACCTGCAAAGCTTTTCTCTGAGTTCATCCTCCTGAATCATCTCCAGAGTGCCCTTTCGGATGATGCGCAGCTGTTCCTCGGCAAGCCGTTTCGTTTCTTCTGCTGCTATGTTCATCCCGGTTATTCCCGTGTTGGTTGTCATGGTTGCTTCCGCGTTGATTCCCTTTCCTGCCTCGTTTGTGTTCATGTTCATAACCTCCTGTTGGTGTGTTTGCTCCGGCTCTCCCCTTATTTCCGGAAAGCCATAACATAATCCAAAACATTTCTCTATGAACAGAACGAAGAATCTTACCTGCAAGATTCTTCGCGCGCAAAACAGCATTGCCATTTTTGCGTAGCTCTAACGACAAAAACGCCCTCTGCTCATGCAGAGGGCGAATCATTCGCGTTACCACCTCAATTTATCAATCGCTCACGCGACTGACCTCTTCGAGTACTCAGAAATAGATATTATCTCCGGTGATACTCTAGCACGATAACGGGTGCGGGGACCGTCAACAGCCTACTGGAAATTAATTTCGTTGGGTGTGATGCTCAAAGATGTATTCGGGACCGTTTCCTTTGCGCCTCTCATCAACCGGCTACTTTCTGTAAAATCTCCTGGTCCTTACTCTTTCTTCTCATAGCGATGTGTTATGAAATTATGTTGTGCCAAGTATAAAGCATTCCCTCTTATCTGTCAAGCTTTTTTATTCACCGCATCCATAAGATGCGATTTTATCACTGCACCGGCTATCTCCTTGCCCTTGGAAACCACTGCACCTGCCGCTGCAGCCACAGCGAAAAACGCGAGCAGCTTTACCACCTTTCCCGCAAGCTTTTTCTTCCAGACCTTTTTCATTGCTTTCACTTTTTTGTTTACCAATTTATCAATCTGACGTGCCTGCTTTTTTTGCAGCTTTGCGCGCTCCTCTGCGCTTCTTGTTAAAAATGATTTCTTTACCATGACTCTTCTCCTTTCCGGCGGCCCTGAAACGCTGTTTTTCCTGCTGATACTCCTCCGCTACGGAACGACTCAGTCCTTCTTTAGATTTTCCGGTGAAAAGCCCAGCGGAAACAGCTCCTCAAGCCGATACTTCCGATAATCGCCCTCCGAACGCGCCAGTATTACATAAAAATCCTGCGGTGAGCAGAACTCAGCCATCACCTGCCGACAGACGCCGCACGGTGCGGTATATCCGGTCGGTATGCCATCCTTTCCGCCGATAATCGCAATGGCGGCAAATTCCCTTTCGCCCTCGCTGATAGCCTTGAAAAATGCGGTGCGCTCAGCACAAACTGTAGGGGAAAATGCCGCATTTTCGATATTGCAGCCGGTATATATTTCCCGGCTCGCAGTCAATAATGCCGCGCCGACCTTAAAGCCTGAGTACGGTGCGTATGCCATGCCCATCATTTTTCCGGCTTCCAAAATCAACTGACGGCAGATGGTATCATTCAGTATATCCATCCTTTTCATCTCCTATCACTTCTCCATGCTCTTCACGAGCCTGACAATGCGGCTGGTGCCTAAACGGTCTGCACCGAGCTGCATGAACCGTTGCGCATCCTCCATACAGGAAATGCCGCCCGCCGCCTTAATCCTGATGTTTTCTCCGACGTGCTTCGCAAAAAGCTCGATATCTGCAAAGGTTGCACCTGCGGTGGAAAACCCGGTGGAGGTCTTGATATAGTCCGCTCCAGCCGCTGTCACCACATCACACATATGACATTTCTCCTCTTCGGTGAGCAGGCAGGTCTCGATGATGACCTTCAATATTTTGTCACCCGCAACGGCTTTTAGGCTCTCGATTTCCGCCTGCACGAGGTCGTAGCGTCCTTCCTTCACCCAGCCGAGATTGATTACCATATCGACCTCGTCCGCGCCGTTTGCAATGGCATCCTTTGTCTCAAACACTTTGACTGCAGTGGTATTGTAGCCGTTTGGGAAGCCGATGACCGTGCAGATTGCCATGCGTTCTCCCACATACTCCTTCGCCTGTCTGACAAAGGATGGCGGTATGCACACCGAAGCTGTCTGAAACCGAATCGCATCATCGCATATCTGACGAATCTCCT
>CAMALD010000106.1 GCA_945836355.1 uncultured Lachnospiraceae bacterium
TTCCATTGCACCAATCGGCAGGCACTCTGCAATCTGCGCAATTCCCGCATTGCCCGGAGCGCAGTAGATTTTTTCCACCTTCGGGCTCTGTGCAATCTTCCATGCAATGGCATGCTCGCGTCCACCGCTTCCCACAATTAATATCTTCATCCTTATTCCTCCGCTTCTTATTACACGGCATATGCATGCCCGTCTTTTATCTCTACCTTTCCGTTAGCAATCAGATTGATTGCCTGCGGAAGAATCTGCCATTCCGCCTGCTCCATAACGCGGCGCTGCAAAATCTCCGGCGTATCATCCTTCTCCACCGCAACCGCGCGCTGCAAAAGAATCGGGCCGGAATCGCAGCCTTCATCCACAAAATGCACCGTTGCACCTGTTACCTTGCAACCGCGTGCCAGCACTTCCTCGTGTACTTTCAGTCCGTAAAATCCTTTTCCGCAGAAAGAAGGAATCAGGGACGGATGAATGTTAATCATGCGGTTCTTGTATTCGCGTATCAAAAGCTCCGGCAAAATTACAAGGAAGCCTGCAAGCACTACCAGATCCGGCTGATATGCCTTTACCGCTGCCAGCAGCGCCTCATTGAACTGCTCTCTTGTCTCATAGTCCTTAGGAGAGACGCACTGTGCCGGAATGCCCGCATTCCTCGCGCGTTCCAAAGCATACGCATCCTTTTTATTGCTGATGACCCCGACAATCTCGGTATTGGTTATTTTACCTTCCTTTACAGCATCTATAACCGCCTGCAGATTGGTACCGCCACCCGAAACAAGTACTGCCACTCTTAGCATAAGCGGATTCCTTTCTCGCCGTTTTCAATCTCACCGACGATATATGCCTTCTCACCTGCTGCCTCGATTCGTCTTACTGCTTCATCCGCCTTAAAGGAATCTACACATACCATCATGCCGATACCCATGTTGTATGTATTGTACATCATCTTTTCCTCAATATTTCCATCCACGGAAAGCATTTTAAAAATCGGCGGAATCGGATAGCTGTCCTTCTTGATTACGGCAGTCACACCGTCCTTTAACATTCTCGGTATATTCTCGTAGAAGCCGCCGCCTGTGATGTGGCTGCATGCCTTCACATCAATGCCCCCCTCTTTCAAGGACTTCATTGCCTTAACATAAATCTTGGTCGGAGTCAGAAGGGTCTCACCAAGTGTTGCGCCAAGGGACTCAAAATAAATATCCAGCTTTTCACGGTTCATCGGAAATACCTTGCGCACCAGAGAATATCCATTGCTGTGCACGCCGGAGGAGGCGATACCGATGATGGTATCTCCCGCCTTCAGGGAAGAACCGTCAATAATTCTTTTCTTATCCACAATGCCTACCGCAAAACCGGCAAGGTCATATTCGTCCTCCGGATAAAAGCCCGGCATCTCAGCAGTCTCGCCGCCGATGAGTGCTGCTCCGGACTGCTTACAGCCCTCTGCCACACCGCTGACGATGGTTGCGATTTTCTCCGGCACATTCTTGCCACAGGCTACATAGTCAAGGAAAAACAGCGGCTCGCCGCCTGCACACGCGATATCATTTACACACATAGCCACACAGTCAATACCGATGGTATCATGCTTATCCATCAAAAATGCAAGCTTTAACTTCGTTCCGACGCCGTCCGTACCGGATACGAGAGTTGGCTCCTCCATTCCCATGAAGTTTTTAAGGGAGAATGCTCCCGAAAAACCGCCGATACCGCCGAGCACTTCACTTCTCATCGTGCTCTGAACATGCTTTTTCATCAGCTCCACTGCCTTATATCCGGCTTCAATATCCACTCCTGCGTTCTTGTAATCCATGATGATCCTCCTATCGATTTTGGTGTGTATATGCCATCGGTTGCTACCGCGGTCATCTTTCTCATTTATTCTAACACAGATTTTGTCATTTGTCTTTCGATTTTTCATTGCAAATTCTTATTTTATCTATAAACGGCACTAATTACTGCCCAAGCTCATCGAGCACCACCTGCACTGCTGCTGCAAGCTGGGTGTCCTCTTCCCTGGTCACTGTGGATGCAATCTTGCCCTCCGGCAGCTCCACCTCGACATCCGGCGTGATGCCCACGCCATGAATGTTCCTTCCGAGAGGCGTATAGTAATCGGCAATCGTCATTTTGACTGCCGAGCCATCATTCAGCGGAATGATTGACTGCACAATACCCTTGCCGAAGCTCTGCGTACCTACCAGTGTTCCCACCTCGTAATCCTGAACGGCGCCGGCAAAGATTTCCGAAGCACTCGCGCTGTTGCCGTTAATAATCACCGACATCGGAATATCATACATTGCGGCATCCGATGTATAATCCTCCTGACGGCCGTATTTGTCCTTCATGTATACGGTCAATCCCTCCGGAAGAAGCGGATCAAGCATTGCTACCACCGAATCCACGATACCGCCCGGGTTATCGCGCAGATCGACCACAAGTCCTTCCATTCCCCAGCTCTTCAGATCATCCAATATATCCAGGAACTGCTTTTCTGTCACTTCATCAAATTCCGTAATCGTAATCAGACCAATCTTATGCCCGTCCTCCACCAGCTTTTCGGCGGTAACCGTCTCCACCTCAATGAACGCGCGGGTAACCTCACAATCAATGTACTCTCCGTTACGGTACACGGTAATCTGAACCTTGGTATTTTCCTCGCCCTTCATTTTGGTTACTACAAGATTGATATCCTGCCCGGCAACCTCCTCGCCATCCACCTTGTACACAATGTCACCTGCAAGAATACCTGCCTTTTCCGCCGGAGAGCCTGCAAACGGGCGCACAATGGTAATCAGCATCGTTCTCACATCCTGGCTTACCAGACAGCCGATGCCGCAGTACCTCCCGGTCGAGCTCTCCATCATTGCCTTATATTCCTCCGGTGTGTAATAGCAGGAATAAGGATCATTGCATGCATTCATCAGTGCCCGGTAAATCGCCTCCTGATAATCCGCCTCCGTGACATCATACAGATAATAATTCTTAATCAGCCGCATGATATAATCTGCTTTATTGTCAATCAGACCCGAGGCTGCCTCCGAGGAGCCCGAATTCGGATTCAGCAGACTTCCCGCCTCGCTGATTTTCTCTTCCTCCGGCTTCGTGATGTCTTCCGCCTGCGTGACCGATGGCGATTCCGGCAGCTTATTCTCATCTGCCAGCTGCAGCACAGAGCATGCCCCTGCAAAAATCAATGTTGAACTCAAAATACCGATTGCAATTCCTTTAAATAATTTCTTTCTCATAGCAGCCTCCATTGCTTAATAACTCACATACTTCAGCGGATCGACATAAGTACCGTTCACCGTAATTGAAAAATGAACATGCGGCCCGGTCGATATCCCCGTCGAACCAATCAAACCGATTACCGTGCCCTGCTTTACCTTATCGCCCGGCGTCACCAGAAGCTTGGAACAGTGCATATAGTATGTTACCAGACCATTTCCATGGTCAACTGCAACATAATTCCCTCTGCTGGCATTGTAGGTTGCTTCCGTGACCGTCCCCGAGAGAACCGACACAATCCTTGCCCCATATACGCCACCGATATCCAGACCCCGGTGGTATGTACTTGCCCCTGCGGTCGGGGCCTTGCGCGGTCCGAAAAAGGAATAGATTCTGCCGTCACCCGGCAACGGCCAGATCATCTTATCCGGATCTGTCTCATCCTTTTCGACCACGTAATCCGCTGCCGCAAGACGCAGGGCATCGCTTTTTGCTTCCTCCTCTGCCTTTGCCTTTGCCGCAGTTTCCGCAGCCTCTGCCGCTTTGCGCTTGCGTTCCTCCTCCTCTTTGCGCCTGCGCTCCTCTTCCTCTTTGCGCTTGCGTTCTTCTTCCTCGATACGCTTGCGTTCTTCCTCTTTAATTTCTTCGATGTTTGCTTCCTCACGCGTAATCTGTTCCGCATAATCCGCAAACATATCTTCATCTATCTCCAGCTGTGCCAAATAAACCTCAATCTCGGCACTCTTATCGGAAGCAAGCTGCTCTAACGTGGCGCGGTCAAACTCTGCCGTCTCCTTCATAATCGAAAGCTCCTTCAGGTCTGCCTCAATCATCCGTTTTCTCTGCTCCACATCAAGCTTTGCTGCAGTATAGTCTGCCAGAAGCTTTTCATCGTATTCCGTAATCCTTTTCTGATATTCCACACGATTTAACAAATCCGCAAGGCCGGATGCGCCTATAAACAACTCCAACGCACTGCTCTCCCCGCTCTCATACATATACTGTATGCGTTTTTTCATCGCTTCATACTGCTTTTCCTCTATCTTCTGCGCCTTATCAAGCTCCTGATTTGCCAAAACCAGGTCACTCTCCCTGACTCGGATTTCCTCCTCCAGCCGTTCAATCTCATCATTCTGTTCTATAATCTGCCGGTCCAGCTCTTCAATATAGGATAGCAGGTCCGCTTTCTTTTTCTCATTTTCCTGTATCTGTACCTCCACCTCTGACTTTTTCTTTTCAAGCTCCTGTCGCCTCTTCTCCGCCTCCGCAAGCTTTTCCTCATAAGTAAGCTCAAACATCAGGATTCCCTGAGCCGCATCTCCAAGCCCAAGCTTTTCCGCAAGCACCACGGTTGCAGCGTGACTCACCGCAGCCACAGGCTGCGCCGTCGTTTCAAGGAACAATATCACAGAACAGGAGAACAGGATTCCCCGCCATAGTCTTTTTCTGTTCAAATGCATGTTATCGCACCCTTTCTTCAAATGTAGCTTATATATCACCCTGGTATCAAAATTTTTTAAGCTGCTTCTTTAGGGTCAGCCATGTTCCGAGCAGTCCGATACCGATACCAATGCCAAAGGCTATCGGCACAAGCGTAGAAAAAATCTTCTCGACCTCCAGCAGCCCGGGATTTTTTCCAAACACACCAACAAACTGATCCGAAATAAAAGCTCCCACACGCTTGTAGATTCCGTACAGAATCAGAAGCGGAATCGCCGCTCCCACAGTCCCGAGCAGCAAACCTTCCACAAAGAACGGTGCTTTGATAAAGAAATCTGTTGCACCGATCAGTTTCATGATGGATATCTCCTGTTGCCTTACCGCTACTCCGGTGGAAATGGTTGTACTGATTAAGAATACCGCTACCGCTGCCAGCACTGCAATGATGACAGTGGTAACAATCTTCATCACCCGGTTAATATTGCTGAGCGTATCAGCTACCTCTCTGGCTGCATTGACCAGACGCACTCCTTCCAGACTGCTGATGTAGCGCACCAGAATCTCCTGCATATCCACCTCGTTCAGGTACACCTCAAAGGATGCCGAATTCTCCAGTGGATTGTCGTCCCCGAAGCTTGCAATCTGTTCTTCGTCCAGAGAGCTCTCCTTATAGCGCTCCCATGCCTGTTCTGCTGATATATACTCCACATTGGCCACCTCGGCACGCTGCCTGATGAGTACCTCCAGCTGTTCCACACGCTCCCGGGAGATTCCCTCGTCAAAAAACACCGTCACTCCCACATTGGTTTCGGCATTTTTCATCATGTACTGCAGATTTCCCAGTAAAAAATAAAATATACCGAACAAGAACAGACAGGCTGTCATGGTGCCGATGGATGCCAGGGAAAACATCCGGTTTCTTCCCAGATTTTTGACTCCCTGTTTAATACTATATATAATGGTTCTGAGTTTTGGCATAAGAATAACCACCTTTTTGATCACTAACAATGATTCCGTTGCGCACGGTAATCACTCTTTTCT
>CAMALD010000107.1 GCA_945836355.1 uncultured Lachnospiraceae bacterium
ATGTCAATAGGATTTTTCACAAATTATTGCATTACTTTTCAGCCAGGTCCTCCTCGGAGAATGCGTCCTCGATGGCTGCTCCCGGCGGTACCATCGGAAATACCTTGTCATCGCTGTCAATAATGCAGTCAATCACTACCGGCTTATTCAGTGCGATTGCCTTCTTTAATACCTCTTCCACTTCCTCGCACTTCGTGATGCGGAACGCTTCTGCCCCCATCGCCTGTGCCAGCTTGACAAAATCAACACTGTCGTTGAGCACGGTGTTGGAATAACGCTTTCCGTAAAACAGGGTCTGCCACTGACGCACCATACCGAGCACCGAATTGTTAAACACAATCTCAATAATCGGAATCTGGTAGCGCGCTGCGGTCGCAATCTCATTCATATTCATGCGGAAGCATCCGTCACCGGCAATATTGACCACCGTCTTATCCGGTCTGGCCAGCTTGACACCCATGCTTGCTCCCAGACCATAGCCCATCGTTCCGAGACCGCCGGAGGTAATCAGCGTCCGAGGCTGCTTAAACTTGTAAAACTGTGCCGCCCACATCTGGTGCTGTCCTACTTCCGTGGTGATGATAGCGTCGCCGCCCGTCACCTCGTAAAGCTTCTCCATGATGTACGGACCGGTCAGCACATCCTTGTGGTAGGTCAGCGGCTTCTGCTCGCCCAGAGCCTGCACCTTCTTCACCCACTCGGCATGGTTCTGCTGCGTGAGCTTTTTATTGATGCGGCTTAAGATTTCCTTTACATCACCGATGACGCTCGCATCAACCGTGATATTTTTATTAATCTCTGCCGGATCCACATCAAACTGAATAATCTTGGCATTGTAAGCAAATTTCTTGGTATTGCCGGTAACACGGTCAGAAAATCTCGCGCCGACGGTAACCAGCAGGTCGCACTCGGTTACGCTGTAGTTTGCAGCCTTGGTACCGTGCATGCCGAGCATACCGGTATAACGCGCATCCTCACCGCTAAATGCACCCTTGCCCATAAGGGAATCGGTGACAGGAGCGTCCATAAGGTCCACAAACTGCTTTAATTCCTCGGATGCACCGGAAATGACAGCGCCGCCACCGACAAAAATCATCGGCTTCTTTGCCTCTGAAAGCATCTTTACTGCCCTGTCGATATCCTCCTCGGTAATTTTCTCGGTGCTGCGTGCAATCGGCTCGATTTCCTGCTTCTCATATTCGGTCACGGCACTGGTAACGTCCTTTGTGATATCAATCAGCACCGGTCCCGGTCTGCCGGTCTGCGCAATCTTGAATGCACGGCGGATGGTCGGTGCGAGCTCGTTGATATCCTTGACGATAAAGCTATACTTCGTAATCGGCATGGTAACGCCTGCGATATCAATCTCCTGGAAGCTGTCCTTGCCTAGAAGCGGCACGGTTACGTTTGCAGTGATGGCAACCAGCGGAACAGAATCCATATATGCGGTAGCAATACCGGTGACCAGATTCGTAGCACCCGGACCGGAGGTCGCCATGCAGACACCAACCCTGCCCGTAGCGCGCGCATATCCGTCTGCCGCGTGGGACGCGCCCTGCTCGTGGGATGTCAGAATGTGCTTGATTTCTCCGGAATGTTTGTACAATGCGTCATATACGTTCAAAATGCAACCGCCCGGGTAACCGAATACGGTATCAACGCCCTGCTCTTTCAAACACTCAATAATGATTTCAGAACCGTTTAACTGCATATTGTTCTCCCCTTTTTACTAAGATAATTTATTTCTGCCCTTTTCCATTCTTCCATGTAAAGGAAACTTATTTAATCTCAAGAATTGCTCCCCGGTTTCCGGAGGTTACCATCGACGCATAGCGTGCCAGATAGCCTGTGGTAATCTTCGGCTGTCTCGGCTGCCAGTTTGCACGTCTCCTTGCAAGCTCTTCATCCGATACCGCGAGCTCCAGCTTGTTTGCCGGGATATCAATCTTGATGATATCGCCTTCTTCAACCAATGCAATCGGGCCGCCGACTGCCGCCTCAGGAGATACATGCCCGATGGAAGCACCGCGGGAAGCCCCGGAGAAACGTCCATCGGTAATCAGCGCTACGGAGGAGCCAAGCCCCATACCTGCGATAGCAGAGGTCGGATTCAGCATCTCTCTCATACCAGGACCACCCTTCGGCCCCTCGTAACGGATTACCACCACATCGCCTGCTACAATCTTGCCGCCCTTGATGGCTGCAATTGCATCCTCCTCGCAGTCAAATACCCTTGCCGGACCTTCATGTACCATCATCTCCGGCACTACCGCAGAACGCTTAACCACGCCGGAATCCGGCGCCAGATTTCCCTTGAGCACTGCAATGCCGCCGGTCTCGCTGTACGGGTTCTCCACCGGACGGATAACCTCCGGATTGCGATTGACTGCATCCTTGATGTTCTCCCCGACGGTCTTGCCGGTTACGGTCATACAGTTCAAATCCAGCAGCCCCTTCTTGCTGATTTCCTTCATAACAGCATAGATGCCGCCTGCCTCGTTGAGGTCTTCCATATAGGTAGGTCCGGCCGGTGCCAGATGACAGAGATTCGGTGTCTTTGCACTGATTTCATTTGCGATATCCACATTGAGCTCCACACCTGCCTCATGCGCAATCGCCGGAAGATGAAGCATACTGTTCGTCGAGCAGCCGAGCGCCATATCCATCGTCAGAGCATTGCGGAACGCCGCCTCGGTCATGATGTCACGCGGACGGATGTTTTTGCGGAGCATCTCCATTACCTGCATGCCTGCATGCTTGGCAAGCTTGATACGCTCGGAATATACTGCCGGAATGGTACCGTTGCCCTGTAAGCCCATACCAAGCACCTCCGTCAGGCAGTTCATGCTGTTTGCGGTATACATACCGGAGCAGGACCCACAGGTCGGACAGGTCTTGCACTCGAACTCCATCACATCCTCTTCCGTCATGGTACCCGCCGCATAGGAGCCAACTGCCTCAAACATGCTCGAAAGACTGGTCTTGTGCCCCTTGACGTGCCCTGCAAGCATCGGACCGCCGCTGACAAATACGGTCGGGATATTGAGTCTGGCTGCTGCCATCAAAAGTCCCGGTACATTCTTATCACAGTTCGGCACCATTACCAGCGCATCGAACGCATGAGCCATCGCCATTGCCTCGGTGGAATCCGCAATCAGGTCACGGGTCACAAGAGAATACTTCATTCCGACGTGCCCCATTGCAATACCGTCACATACAGCGATTGCCGGGAACATAATCGGCGTACCGCCTGCCATTGCAACCCCCATCTTGACGGCGTTGACAATCTTGTCAAGGTTCATATGTCCCGGTACAATCTCATTATAGGAGCTGACAATGCCGACCAGCGGGCGCTCCAGCTCTTCCTTTGTCATACCGAGTGCGTTAAACAGGGAACGGTGCGGTGCCTGCTGCATTCCCTTTGTTACTGAATCACTTCTCATCTTCCATTTCCTCCTTTTTTGAAATCCTCAAGCGTGCGTATCCCCGAAGGTTCGTCGCTTTACAGGAACGAAGTTTCCCATAAAGGGACAATGAATCTCGCTTGCAAGATTCTACGCGTCTGGCGCGTGTTGCTTTAGCAACTTAACACCTTACGCACGAATGCGCATCCTTAGCGGAGCGATTTTTGCATTATAGGAAATTGTCACAATTTGCTATAATGTAAAAAAACGCCCTAAGCCGGTTACAGCTTAGGGCGAATGCAATCATCCGTGGTACCACCTAAATTCAGAATCTCTTCTGCTCTCTGCAGATACTCGCCATGCGAATATCCTCCTCCCTGTAACGTAGGAGCATACGCCGGAATCTAATAGGTAAAACCGTTTTTCCCGGGGCTCATAGGCTACTTCACTGCACGTTTCACGAAGACTTACACCAGCCGCCTTCTCTCTTGGCATCCGCGTGTCAGATACTCCTCCTAATCATCGCCTGTCTCAACGCAACACCCTGCGACATTCCGTTTCACAATCTGTTGCGTTAAATCATCACAATGCTATTGATTGGAGATTAGTTTATCAGATAATTGCTTAATTGTCAACCAAAAATTATGCGTTCTGCTGTGTTGCGATTTCAATCAGCAGCTCCACGCATTTCTCCATATCCTGCACGGAGATGTACTCGTATTTACCATGGAAATTATGCCCGCCGGTGCACAGATTCGGGCACGGCAGACCCATATAGGACAATCTCGCCCCGTCCGTGCCACCGCGAATCGGCGTGACAACCGGCTCGATACCAAGCTTTTTCATCGCCTTCATGGCATTCTCCACCAAATCCATATGGTCGGCAAGCTTCTCCCTCATATTGTAATAGGAATCCTTCATCACCAGCTCCACCGTACCCTCGCCGTACTTGGCATTGAGGAACTCTACCGCCCGGGCAAACAGTCTCTTTTTCTCTTCAAACTTCACGCGGTCATGGTCACGGATAATGTATCCCATGGTCGCCTCCTCCACCGAGCCGGTCATGCAGTCCAGATGGAAAAAGCCCTCGTAGCCCTCGGTATAAGCAGGCTTCTGCTCCTCCGGGAGCATTTTCTCCAATTCCATGCCAATCAGCAGCGCGTTCTTCATCTGCCCCTTTGCCGAGCCCGGATGGATGCTTGTGCCGTGAAGCAATACCTTCGCTCCTGCCGCATTAAAGTTTTCATACTCGAGCTCACCGACGGCGCCCCCGTCCACCGTGTAGGCACCTTCCGCGCCAAAGCCCTCCACATCAAAAAAATCCACTCCTCTGCCAACCTCTTCATCCGGAGTAAATCCAATCCGTATCTCACCATGCTCAAGCTCCGGATGGTTCAGCAAATATTCCGCCATCGTCATAATCTCCGCCACACCGGCCTTATCGTCCGCACCCAGCAGTGTCGTGCCATCCGTGACAATCAATTCCTTGCCAATCTCCTCTTTCAATGCCGGAAACTGCTTAACCGAAAGCACAATGCCTTGCTCCTCATTCAGTACCACATCGCCGCCCTGATAGGAAATCAGCTTTGCCCTGACATTCCTGCCGCTGATAGCAGGTGAGGTGTCCATATGCGAAATAAATCCCAGGGTCGGAAGCTGCTTTTTGCTCGTTGCCGGTATGGTAGCATACACATAGCAGTTTTCCCCGGTGCGCACATCAACGGCACCGATTTCCTTTAATTCCTCCGCCAGACGATTGGCAAGCTCCCACTGTTTCCCGGTGCTCGGCACCATCTCCATCTCATCCTTCGACTGGGTATCAATCGCAATATACTCCAAAAAACGTTCCTTGACCGTACGCATAATCCTTCCCTCCGGTTATCCTTCTACTGCACCGATAACGGCGCATATTGTTCTTCGCAACAAATACTCGCTATATCTTCTTCATACTTATCCCGTATATTACTTTTATACAATTTACATTGCAAAATGTCAATAATGTGTCAAAAAGTCATATTATGTAAAATATTGAGGCAGCGCCGCAGGCATTATTCACCCGCAGCGCCCCACATACTAATACTTACTCATTCCAATAGTTGATTCCATGCTCCTTCGCATATGTCTCCGCAGCAGAACCTTTCGGGGTGACGATGGTGATATTACCAGCTCCGACGACATACCCCAATTCATCATCACAATAGCCGAATGGTCCGTTTCCTGTATAAAAATCTTCCGCAAACACGGTCACACTGGCCGGTATCACGATTTCCACATTTTGTTTCATATTCATAAAT
>CAMALD010000108.1 GCA_945836355.1 uncultured Lachnospiraceae bacterium
GCAGGAGAGCCAGGAGCTTTTGGAAAAAGCGCGTGCAAAGGAGGAGGAACGCACACGTACTACGCATATGCTGATGAAGTCTGCCTCCTGGGTAATCTATTTTGATGAGAATAACCAGATGACGGACGCCAACTGGAGCCCGGAGTTTTTTCAGATGCTTGGTTATAAGCGGGATGAGCTTCCGGTTGAGGTTGCAGCTATGTGGGAATATTCCCTGCATCCGGAGGATCACGATGCGACGGTGAAAGCCTTTATGGATGGAATTACCGGTGCGGGTGAATATAGTATTGATTACCGCCTGCGAAGGAAGGACGGTGAATATCGCTGGTATCATGGAAGTGGGGAGATGAAGAGGGATGAGAAGAGCAAGACCTCCAGCTACCAGGGTGTAATCCGCGATATTCAGGAGGAAAAGATTAAGGAAAAGCTGACACAGGAAAGAATTCGGGCAATGGAGGAGCTGGAGAAATCGAAGGAAGCATTAAACGAAGCGCTTGTCGAGGCGGAAAAGGCAAATCAGGCAAAGAGCAGATTTCTCAGCAATATGTCACACGATATCCGGACCCCGATGAATGCGATTGTCGGCTTTACGGAGCTTGCGCTGGAGAATATCAATGACTCTGAGCAGGTGGCGGAATATTTGCACAGAATTCAGACCTCCGGCAATCATCTGGTTTCCCTGATTAATGATATTCTGGATATGAATCGCATCGAGAGCGGAAAGGCAAGTCTGGAGCTGTCGGAGTGTAATCTGAAAGCATTGCTGACCGATATCAGGTCGATGATTCAGGCGAATATCGCGTCGGCAAAGCTTACTTATCTGGAGGATTTTGACGGTATTTCGGCCGAAAACGTGCTGTGTGACAGATTGCGCCTGACCCAGGTGCTGCTAAACTGTCTCGGCAATTCCATCAAGTTTACACCGGCGGGCGGAAGGCTGAGCATTCATGTTGCGCAGCGTGCGGGTGACACGGAGGAAACCGCGAATTATGTCTTTACGATTACTGATACCGGAATCGGCATGAGCGAGGAATTTTTAAAGCATATCTTTGAGCCGTTTGAGCGGGAACGCACTTCGACCATCAGCGGGACACAGGGTACAGGGCTCGGAATGTCGATTACCAAGAGCCTGATTGACATGATGGGCGGAACGATTGAGGTGCGCAGCAAGGTGAGTGTAGGGACAACCTATATATTTACTTTGCCATTTCAAAAGTGCGCAGGCAGGGATGAGCAGGAAAAAACCGGAAACCGGGATTGCGGGCTGCCGATGGAAACCATGCTGGAATCCCTTAGGGGAAAACATTTTCTGCTGGTGGATGACAACGCGACGAACCGTGTGTTGGCGAGAAAGCTGCTCACTTCAAGGGGCATGACGCTGGAAGAAACGGATGATGGCGCTAAGGCGGTGGAGAGAATAAAAAATGCCCGCCCCGGCGAATTTGATATGGTGCTTATGGATATCCAGATGCCGGGTATGGACGGATATGAGGCAACGGATGCGATTCGTAAGCTTGCGGATGCAAGGCTGGCAGGAATACCGATTCTTGCGATGACCGCGGATGCATTTGAGGAGGATCGGAAAAAGTGCAGGGAGCATGGTATGAACGGACATATTGCGAAACCGTTTAAAATCAATGAGCTGGTATATACCCTGTATAGCGTCCTGTATGGCTGATGTGCCGCAAAAGTGAAGATAATGGATTCAAAGACCTATAAATTTATTGGAACCGGATGGCAGATACTCTCGTCTAATAGTCAGAAACAAATGGAATGCCGGTAATATTTTTCCGGTGGAAACGAGTGAGGTAGAATAATGAGAAGAATGAGTGAGAATGACACAGAGGGCAGACAGAGTGATGGGAGAAGGTCTTCGCGTATGTGGAGACGCAGAGCAGCCGGGAGTGCGCTTGTGATATGCATCTCGGCGCAGATGGTATTGGGGATGACGGCATGTGGTCAGAAGCCGGAGACAGTGCCGCAGAGCGGTGCGGTTACGCCGACGGAACAGATAACGCCGACGGAACAGATAACACCGACAGAACAGATAACGCCGACGGAACAGATAACACCGACAGAACAGATAACGCCGACAACACAGCCGAATGTGGGTAACGGCGGTAATGAGATGCCGGGGAAAACGGAAACGGCGAAAAACGATGCCCCGGAGGGACTGCGCACGGCATCCAGCTACGAGGAATTGAAAGCGGTAATACTGGCGAAAAAAATCATCTCAGGCTGGAAAAATGGGGCTAGTTTTGGAGCAAGGGATGTGATGGATGATCTGGCAGTGTTAGTACCGGAGGCAGCGGGGGCGGCAGATGCTATCGGCGGAAATGCCTTTATGAAAGAGGAAAGCATGGCAGCAAACGGCCAGATGGAAGCAGGCATGGATTACTCCGACACCAATGTACAGGTGGAGGGGATTGCCGAGGCGGATATTGTCAAGACCGACGGAAAATATTTTTACATTCTGACCACGGACAGGAGCAAAGAGCCTGTTGTTTGCATTGTGTCGGTGGATGGCGAAAGGCTGGAGCAGGCTTCTGTAATCCGGCTCGGAAGCAGTGACTTTGATGATTTCGGCAAGACGGAGATGTATGTAGCGGGAGACAAGCTGGTTTTGGTGCGTCAGGGATACAAATGCTCCCGGATGGACCGTGAAGATAACAAGGAACAGTACTTCTACTGGAACGTCTGGTGCAATAGAGAAACACAGACACAGGTGCTGGTTTATGACATTTCCGACCGCGATGTGCCGAAAATGCTGGCGGACCATCGTCAGGACGGCCGGTATGTCAGCAGCCGTGAGAAAAATGGGTATCTGTATATTATTACAGAAAAGACCGATACCCGGTACTACTACATGTCGGATAACGGGAAGAATGATGCAGATGCAGCGCTTCCACACATCAACGGCTGTCTGATTCCGGTTGACCGGATTTATTACAGTGATTCATGGGAAACTTCTGCCTATACGCTTGTCTCCTCCATTGAACTGGAAAATCCGTGGGAGCAGTGTGACAGTATCAGTATTCTTGCGGAAAGCAATCAGTGCTATATGGGAAATGAGGCAATCTATCTGACAGCGTACGACTGGGCATGGAATGAAAATACAGAGCTGTCCTATACCAATATCCTGCGCATCACCTATCAGGACGGAAAGCTGGCACTGGCTGCGCAGGGGAAGGTGAAAGGGAGTGTGGACGACCAGTTTTCTCTGGATGAGAAGGACGGATATCTGCGTGTAGTGACCACCGTAGAGCATTATGAAACGGAGAAGGAAGCGGATTATGAATGGGCAAAGTATGTCGGAAGAGATAACAGCCTCTACATTCTGGATGGAAGCCTGAAGGTGGTGGGCGCATTGGAGAATCTGGCTCCGGATGAGATGATTTACTCTGCCCGCTATATCGGTGATATCGCCTATTTCGTCACCTACCGCAATACGGACCCGCTCTTCTCGGTGGATGTTTCCGACCCGACCAATCCGGTGATGCTTGGCTATCTCAAGATTCCGGGCTTCTCTGATTATCTGCAGCCTTACGGCGACCATCTGCTGTTGGGCATTGGTTATGGCGCGGGCGACGGTGCGGGCGAGGATGCGATTAACTGCCTCAAGCTTACCATGTTTGATATCAGCGACCCGGCGAATGTTATCGAAAAGCATACCCTTGTGCTGGATGGCTTTTCTGATAGTGAGGCGTGCAGAAATCACCGCGCAGTTCTGGCAGATGCGATGCGCAACCTTATCGGTTTTCAGGCGGAAGGGTGCGATTATGCTGAAGCGGATGACTACACATACTGGGGGTATACCGAAAAGAAGGCATATCTGCTGTTTGGATATGACGAGAATAATGGTTTCTATCAGCGGCTGGTGAAGGGCTATGAATATGCCTGGTCGGATAAAACAATATATGATTATGATATGGAAGATGGTGCAGTGGAGGCGGTTGTAGCCGAAGATATCACGGAAGATATGGAAGGGGAAGACTGGTACAGCATGTCGCTTCGCGGTGTGTATGTAGGGGATTATTTCTATATTATAAATACGGTTCGGGACATTACAGCTTACGGCATGGAGGAAAGCTTTGTCGAGAGCGGCAGGCTGGAGCTTGTACGGTAGGGTGTGTTACGAAACAGGAAATATATAACTTAAGATATATAAAACTCAAGAAAAAAGTGCTTGACGGGCACGACCCTTCTGTGGTATAGTTAAACGGCTATGGAAGGGTCTTTTTTTTATGCCTAAAAATAAGTGAAGACCTGTATGAAACTGATACACGTTGTCACGAATAAGGTATATCCGCGGCGGAGTAGCAGACCGGAGCGGAAGGCTGTACTTTATTCACCACGAAAAAATCACGGAGGTGGAAGTTGTGCGAGTAAAAATTACATTGGCATGTACAGAATGCAAACAGCGTAATTACAACATGACGAAGGAAAAGAAAAATCATCCGGACAGAATGGAAACAAAGAAGTACTGCAAGTTCTGTAAGGCACACACGCTACACAAGGAAACCAAGTAGTATCACAAGCGGGTCCGCAGTGCGGACATCGAGGAAGGAAAGTGAATCATGGGAGACGCTGCAGTAAACACTACAGAGAAGTCAAACAAGTCCAAGGAAAAGGCTCCGAAGAAGAGCTGGTTCAAGGGACTGAAGTCGGAGTTCTCCAAGATTATCTGGCCGGACAAAGAGACGATTGTAAAGGAATCCGCGACGGTGGTTGTCGTTTCTGTAGTATTAGGCTTGCTGATTGCTTTGGTTGATTTTATCATCAGAGCAGGTATCAACGTTATAATCTAACTGGGATAAGGGTGATGATATGGCAGAGGCAGAATGGTATGTAGTCCATACCTACTCAGGATACGAGAATAAGGTTAAGTCTAATATTGAGAAGACGATTGAGAACCGACACCTGCAGGATCAGATTTTTGAGGTATCCGTTCCGCTTGAAGAGGTTACAGAACTGAAAAACGGAAAGAAAACAAAGGTTCAGAGAAAGATTTTTCCTGGCTATGTTCTTATCAACATGATAATGAACGAGGATACCTGGTATGTCGTCCGTAATACGCGCGGTGTGACAGGTTTTGTAGGACCGGAATCAAAGCCGGTACCGCTTACCGAAGCTGAGATGATCAATCTTGGATATAAGAAGGAGGAAGCGCTTTCTTATGACTTTGAAGTGGGTGATACGATCACCGTTATCTCCGGGGCATGGGAGAATACGGAGGCAATCATCCGTGCGATCAATCCGCATAAGCAGACAGTCAGCATTAATGTCGATTTGTTTGGTCGCGAGACACCGGTGGAAATCAGTTTTACTGATATCCGGGTCGAACAGTAAATGTTAGCACCGATATCGGTGCGGACAAGTGGGAGGGATAAATTCTCCCGGTAAACCACAATTTTAGGAGGTTACAATCATGGCAAAGAAAGTTACAGGTTACATCAAGTTACAGATTCAGGCTGCAAAGGCAACACCGGCACCACCAGTTGGTCCGGCACTTGGTCAGCACGGTGTAAACATTGTACAGTTTACAAAGGAATTTAATGCCAGAACAGCAAATCAGGAAGGTATGATTATTCCTGTTGTTATCACAGTATATGCAGACAGAAGCTTCAGCTTCATTACAAAGACTCCGCCTGCTGCAATCCTTCTTAAGAAGGCATGC
>CAMALD010000109.1 GCA_945836355.1 uncultured Lachnospiraceae bacterium
TTTTTTCTGCGAGGACTAACAAAGCAGTCGCCATCGTTCTGACGTCGGTGCTTGCTGTCTGGTATTCGGTACAGCTGGTGTATCATCACATATTTAAGGCATTTCTTGCGATTTATTCTATAGGGGCAAACGGTGCGGATGCGGTAGGCGAGTTTTATATGCAGGCATTGAAAGCCATAGCGGCATGCATCGTTCCGGTGCTTCTCCTGCTTGCGGCTATCGCAGTGCTGGTGATTCTGCAGAAAAAAAAGCTCCTGACCTTTGAAAAACAGTCGGGAAAATCCATACTGGGCTATGCGACAGCAGCGGTTACGGCAAATGTCGTTGTGATTCTGGCATTGTTCATTCCGGGCAAGGAGCCCCATTCACCGTACGACCTTTTCTTCCATGATTTTGTGATGGAGCTGTCGATGGAAAAGCTCGGTGTACTGACCTCGACACGCAGGGATATTGCGCAGACGATTTTCGGAAAAGATGGGGATGAGGCGGAGGAGGTGATTTTTATTGAGATTCCGACCTTGGATACTCCGACACCGGCGCCGAGTGCTACTCCGGTGCTTACCCCGACGCAGACTCCCGATGTGAGCAGGGAGCCGGATGTGACACCGACGCCGACGTTATCGCCGACGCCTACCCCTACGCCGATCGATACATCACCGAATGTGCTGGATATTGATTTTGCGGCGCTTGCGGAAACAGAGACCAAGAAAAGTATAAAAAATCTGCACAACTATATGGCAAATGCCGTACCTACCAATAAAAACGAATATACCGGTATGTTTGAGGGATACAATCTGATTATGCTGACCGCGGAGGGATATTCCAAATGGGCGGTGAATGAGGAGATTACCCCTACCTTATACAAGATGACGCATGAGGGCTTCTATTTTGAAAACTATTACACGCCGTTGTGGTGGACCAGCACCAGCGATGGTGAATTTGTGGAGTGTACCGGTCTGATTCCGTATGGAACCAACAGCTTTTATCGGACAGCTACACATTACATGCCGTTTGGACTCGGATGGCTGTTCAAAAAGGAGGGCTACAGCGCACGGGCATATCACAATCATACATATACCTACTATCATCGTGACCAGACGCATCCAAATATGGGATACGATTATAAGGGCGCGAAGGGCGGCGGTCTGGATGTCAAGCTGACCTGGCCGGAATCGGATCTTGAGATGATGGAAAAGACCATTTCCGAGTATATCGGCGATGAGCCCTTTCACACTTATTATATGACGGTCAGCGGGCATATGGAGTACACCTGGAACGGTAACTCCATGTCGGTCAAAAACCGCGATTATGTCCGTGATCTGGATCTGAGTGAGGAGGCAAAGGCATATCTCGCCTGTCAGAAGGAGCTGGACAAGGCATTGGAATATTTGCTCGAGGAGCTCGAAAAGGCAGGAGTTGCGGACCGCACAGTGATTGTACTTTCGGGTGATCACTATCCGTACGGACTCGAGAAGGACAAGATTGATGATCTGGCAGGACATGAGGTGGAGGAGAATTTCGAACTCTATGAGAGTCATCTGATCTTATACTGTCCGGGAATGGAGCCGATTACGGTTTCAAAACCGTGTTCTGCTCTGGATATCGTACCGACGGTATTAAATCTGTTTGGTATTGATTATGATTCCCGCCTGTTTATGGGGCAGGATATTTTGTCGACAGCAGCGCCGCTTGTGATGTTCTCTAACCAGAGCTATATCACCGATAAAGTGATGTACAATTCGAAGACGGGAGAGGTGACAAAGCTGACAGATGAAGAATTGCCGGAGGATTATGTAAAGACGGTATCCGCAATTGTTAAAAACAAATTTAATATTTCCGCGACCATCATCAACGATGATTACTATTCGTATCTGAAACCATATTTGGAAAAATAGACCGAATATGGTTGACGGAATCGGAGCGTTTCCGTATAATGGAGAAAAATAAGGGAGGAAGGAACGATGGAAAAGAAGTTTTGCGAACAATGTGGTGCTGAAATTATCGGAGCCGGAAAGTTCTGCATGAAGTGCGGCACTCCGGTACCGGCTGACAAAGAGCCGGAAGCTGCTGCAGTGCAGGCACAGAAGGCAGGCGCAGAAGAAATCGTGCAGCAGCCGGTGGCGGATACGGCGGTAAGACAGGAAGCGGTAAATGGCGGTAATGCCGGGACGGCGCAGGCGACCTTGACACCGGAGAATGTGCCGGCCTTCAAATACAAAAAGTGCTCTGCGGGGGCTACAGTATTAGCGGTAATTCTTTGTATATTTGCTTTCGTGGCCGGTGTGGCGGCAAACGCAATGTATTTTGTCAAGGATCTTACAGCGGAGACAGTAGTGAAGGAGGTTGTACAGGAAACTGTGAAAGAGCTCGACATCCAGGAGGTCGGGACGGAGCTCCTGAACAAGGTGGAGATTGACGGAGTGGAGATGAAGGGTGACAACCTTACGGGGATGATTGTCGAAAATCTTGCCGACTCAAATGTGCATGTCACCGAGGAGGAGGTTTCACAGCTTCTGGAGGAGCAGTTCATCAAGGATTTCCTGGCGGACAAGGCAAATGACTATGTGGACGATTTCCTGAATGAGACCGGAGCCGGAGTTATCACCGAGAAGGAACTGGCGGAGCTGGTAAAGGACAATAAGGAAGTCATCGAGGATACGCTCGACATCATCATTGAGGACGAGGACATCGATAAGATGGAGGAATACCTTGTTGAAAATGTGCAGCTGTCCGAAAAGACAGAGCTCGCACAGATTAAGAAGGATGCCGATTTGCCGATGAAGCAGATACAAATCATTTTCTCCCTGCCTTTGTTAATCGGTCTGCTGGCAGCATGTGCGTTGTTGTTTGTGCTGGTATTTATTATTAAGGGAAAACCGATGCGCGGTCTGCGTCCGGTGGGAATTACTCTGCTGCTGATTGGTATTGTGGATCTGGTGGCGGGTTTATTATCCGGCAGACTCCCGGCAATTGTGGATTCCTTTGTAGGAATAGGGGAACGCTATTTTGTACCGCTTTTCACACCAATCAGAAGCGTGGCGCTTAGGACCGGAGGCATTGTGACCGGTGTCGGTGCAGTGCTCATAATTGTCGGAATCGTAATTAGTGCAATAACGGCTTCAAAAACTGAAAAATAAAAGATAACATTTTTAAGGAGGAAGTTACGATGTATTCATTTGACGAGATCAAAAATTTTGACCCGGAGCTGGCCGAGAGCATTGAGCTTGAGATTGGAAGACAGAACGACCATATCGAGTTGATTGCATCCGAGAATTTTGTCAGCAAGGCAGTCATGGCTGCAATGGGAAGTCCGATGACCAACAAGTATGCGGAGGGATACCCGGCAAAGCGTTATTACGGTGGATGCCAGTTTGTTGATATCGCAGAAAATCTTGCAATCGAGCGTGCAAAAAAGCTCTTTGGCTGCACCTATGCAAACGTTCAGCCGCATTCCGGTGCGCAGGCAAATATGGCAGTGTTCTTTGCGCTTTTGCAGCCGGGCGATACCGTAATGGGTATGAATCTGGCGCATGGCGGACATCTGACACACGGAAGCCCTGTCAATTTCTCGGGAACATATTTTAACATTGTGCCTTACGGCGTAAATGATGATGGCTTTATCGATTATGATGAAGTTGAGAGGATTGCTAAGGAGTGCCGTCCGAAGCTGATTGTAGCCGGTGCGAGTGCTTATGCCAGAAAAATCGATTTCAAGCGTTTCCGCGAGATTGCCGATGAGGTTGGAGCCTTCCTCATGGTGGATATGGCGCATATTGCAGGTCTTGTGGCAGCAGGCTACCATGAGAGCCCGATTCCTTATGCACATGTCACCACCACCACAACACATAAGACACTTCGCGGACCGAGAGGCGGAATGATTCTTTCCAGCGAGGAGTTTGCAACAGAGCACAAATTGAACAAGGCAGTATTCCCGGGTATCCAGGGCGGACCTCTTATGCATGTGATTGCCGCAAAGGCAGTCTGCTTTAAGGAAGCCCTTGACCCGGCTTTCAAGGAATATGCGGGAAGGATTATTGATAATGCACAGGCACTCTGCAAGGGTCTGATGGAGCGCGGCTTCAAGATTGTGTCCAACGGTACGGACAATCACCTGATGCTTGTAGATCTGCAGAATATGGGGATCACCGGCAAGGATGCGGAGCACATTCTGGACGCTGTCAATATTACCGCAAACAAGAATACGGTGCCGAATGATCCGGCATCTCCGTTCGTAACCAGCGGTATTCGTCTCGGAACCGCAGCCGTTACCACCAGAGGGCTGCAGACCAAGGATATGGACATCATTGCAGAGGCAATTTCCCTTGCCATCAGGGATCTCGACAAGAATAAGGAGCAGGTGCTTTCCCTTGTTAAGATGCTTACCGATGCTTATCCGCTGTACTAATTTTTCGATATTGTTTTGAGGCTGCCGGTCGATTTGCATGGACAAGTCGACCGGCATTTTGCACTGCTTGGCTGTTTGCTGAGAGACGGCGGGGGAGGTATTTCATGACACGGTTTAATCTGATTGTAGTAAAGCATTTGGAATCCATACAATATCTGAAAGAGCACAACTTCTATACCTGCGGCGAATATAAGGACGGGTTTCAGGTGTATACCAGAGATTACTTTGGTACAATCTATGGAGATGTCATTGAGCTTCACGAGGTTGGTGCGGTTCCCCTGCGAAATCTGAACGAAGGGCATCTGGCATTTCTGGAATATGACGATATATTAAGAATTGATTGCAGGTAAATCTGTTCAGAATAGAAATATTGAGGCTGCCGCATTTCTGATGAAAATGATGAAATCAGAAATGTGGCAGCCCCTTTGTCAGAAAGGGCAGAGCCTTTAAAAATCAGACGTTTGTCAGACAGTCTCCGGTTCCGGGTATGCAACGCCGAAGGTGTCAACGGTGACGGTCTTCATGCGCTGGGTTTCCATTGGACGGTCGTTCCAGTCGGTAGGCACACCGGCAATCTTGTCGATGATATCTTCGCCCTCAATGACCTTGCCAAATGCAGCGTATGCGCCGTCAAGATGCGGAGCGTTCTTGTGCATAATGAAGAACTGGGAGCCGGCGGAATCCGGGAACTGGGAACGTGCCATGGAAAGCACGCCTCTGGTATGCTTCAGATCGTTTTTAAAACCATTTTGTGCGAACTCGCCGCGGATGGAGTAATCAGGTCCGCCCATGCCGGTACCCTCCGGGTCGCCGCCCTGCAGCATAAAGCCCTCAATGACGCGGTGAAAAATCAAATTGTCGTAAAAGCCCTTGTTGATCAGGGAGATAAAGTTGTTTACCGTGTTCGGAGCAATCTCCGGATACAGCTCAGCCTTCATGACATCACCATTTTCCATGGTGATGGTAACGATAGGATTCTTATCTGCCATATAAATACCTCTTTTCTTAATTTTAGTTAAATCGGATATAGTGTACCACATATTAGAAGATTCGTATAGAGGAAAATTCAATCGGGCGGCCCGGCATGTAGGGACGGGTTTTATGAGAAAGTGCTTAATCAGATTAGAATAAGATTAGAACGCTTGACGTTGGGGGCTTTGGTGGTGTATAGTCGGGGTACACAAGGAAACAAGGTTCGGAAAAAGCTTTTTGGAAGAGACCGAACGGAGGCGGTAAGATGGATGAGGAAGA
>CAMALD010000110.1 GCA_945836355.1 uncultured Lachnospiraceae bacterium
CTGTAAAAATACGTCCGCGCTCAATCAGACCGTGCTGTACAACGGAGGACATGGTAATCACATCCATATTTCCGCCGCTTAAGATGGATACCACCTTTTTGTCCCTGCAGTCAATATGCTTTAAGGCAGCCACCGTCAGCAGTCCGGAATTTTCCACGATCATCTTATGATTTTCTACCATGTCCAGGAAGCTGACAATCAGCTCCTGATCCTCCACGGTAATAATCTCGTCCACATTTTTCTGGATATACGGGAAAATATTCGCGCCCGGCGTCTTTACCGCGGTACCGTCGGCAATGGTATCCACGGCCGGGAGCGTCACCACATGTCCCGCCGCAAGCGATTCCTGCATACAATTTGCACCAGCAGGCTCCACACCGATTACGCGGATATTCGGATTCAGCAGCTTTGCCAGAGTCGACACGCCTGCCAGCAGGCCGCCACCGCCGACCGGCGCCAGAATGATATCCACCGTCGGCAGCTCCTTGACAATCTCCATCGCAATACTGCCCTGCCCGGTTGCCACCGTCTCATCGTCAAACGGGTGAATAAAGGTATAGCCGTTTTCCTCCGCCAGCTTCAGAGCATGGGCACAAGCTTCATCATATACATTGCCGTACAGCACCACCTCGGCGCCGTAGCTCTTGGTGCGGTTTACTTTAATCAGCGGAGTGGTCGTCGGCATAACGATAACCGCCTTTGCCCCGTAAATCTTTGCCGCATAGGCAACTCCCTGTGCATGATTTCCGGCTGACGCTGTAATCAATCCGCGGTCGCGCTCCTCCTGTGTCAGGGTGCTGATTTTGTAATATGCGCCGCGCACCTTATACGCTCCGGTAAACTGCATGTTTTCCGGCTTCAAAAAAACCTTGCCGCCCGTCATCTCCGAAAAATAATCACTGTAAATCAGCTTCGTGCGGTTCGTCACCTTGATTACGGCCTCACTTGCTTCCTCAAACCTGCTTAATGTCATCATAAGCTACTCCTCCTGCTCTGTCTTCACATCAAAAAGTGCATTCACAAACGCATCCGGGTCAAACTTTTGTAAATCGTCGATTTTCTCGCCCACACCGATATATTTTACCGGAATCTTCAGCTCCGACTGAATTGCAATCGCAATTCCTCCCTTTGCCGTTCCGTCCAGCTTTGTCAGAATAATGCCGGAAATCTCCGCCACCTCGTCAAACTGGCGCGCCTGCGCAAGCGCATTTTGCCCTGTGGTTCCGTCCAGTACCACCAGTGTCTCGCGGTATGCATCCGGATACTCTCTCGTGATGACCCGGTCAATCTTGCGCAGCTCCTCCATCAGATTTTTCTTATTGTGCAGTCTTCCCGCCGTATCGCATATCAGAATATCCGCATTTTTTGACTTTGCGGAATTTACCGCGTCAAAGATGACTGCGGCAGGGTCCGAGCCCTCCTTCTGCGCTATGATATCCACCTCCGCGCGGTTTGCCCACTCCGTCAGCTGCTCGATTGCAGCGGCACGGAAGGTATCCGCAGCCGCCACAATCACCTTTTTGCCCTCGCTCTTGAGCTGGCCTGCCAGCTTGCCGACCGAGGTGGTCTTTCCTACACCGTTTACTCCGATTACCAGAAGCACGGTTTTCTTGTCCTCAAATGCGTAGGCGTCCTCCGGAAGACTCATCTGTTCCCGGATGCTGTCAATCAAAAGCTGTCTGCATTCCGCAGGCTCCTTGATTTTGTTTTCCTTCACCTTTTCTTTTAACTGTTCAATGATTGTGCTGGTCGTATTCACGCCGATATCCGCCATAATCAGGATTTCTTCCAGCTCCTCATAGAAATCATCATCAATACTCCCGCTTCCGGAAAAAATCGCCTCAATGCCCGAGACAATGCTGTTTCTTGTCTTTGCCAGCCCTGCAGCCAATCTTCCGAAAAATCCCTTTTTCTCGCTCATACAATCTCCTCCGTTACAACCAACCTGCTATACTTATTTATCAAGCTCGCCTTCAATCAGACTGACAGAAACCAGCGTGGAAACGCCCTTCTCCTGCATGGTAATGCCGTACAGCACATCCGCCGCCGCCATCGTGCCGCGCCTGTGGGTGATGACAATAAACTGTGTGTCCTTCGTCAGCTTATGCAGGTATTTTGCATAACGCTTTACGTTCGAGTCATCCAAGGCAGCTTCAATCTCGTCCAGAAGACAGAACGGCGAAGGCTTCAGATTTTGAATGGCAAACAGCAGGGAGATGGCTGTCAGCGCCTTCTCGCCGCCCGAAAGCTGCATCATGTTCTGCAGCTTCTTTCCCGGCGGCTGTGCATTGATCCGGATGCCCGCCTCCAGAATATCCTCGTCCTCCTGCAGCTCCAGCGTCGCCTTTCCGCCGCCAAACAATTCCTTAAACACACTGTCAAACTGCCTTGCAATCTCCGCAAACTTTTCGGAAAACTGCTTGCGCATCTCTTCATCCAGCTCCGCAATGATGCCAAGCAGAGTCTGCTCGGACGCACGCAGGTCATCCCTCTGACCGGTCAGGAATTCATAACGCTCCGACACCTGCTTGTAATCCTCAATCGCATTAACGTTGACATCGCCCAACCCCTTGATTTTTGACTTGAGCTCCGAGATGCTTTTCTTGTTTTGCGAAGCATTGCCCAGCTCTTCCTCTTTCCACTCTGCCGCACCGGACGGCGTGAGCTCGTACTCCTCCCACAGATAATTAATCTGCGCCTCAATCATTTCCTCGAGCTTCTCTGCCTGTCCCTCCATCTTGGAAACTTCATTTTCCAGACGGATAACTCTGCCGGAAAGCTCCTCGCGCTTTTCAATAAAGCTCTTGTGGAGACGGTTCTTTTCCTCGCGCTGTGCGGTCAGTCCGGCAATCTGTTCCGTCAGTTCGCCTGTCCTCTGCTGTCTCGTCGCATTTTCAGCCCGTTTTTCAGCGATTTCTCTTTCTTTTTCCTCTATGGTGGAGGCAAAATTTGCCGAGCTTTCCGTCAGACGTACCTTCTCGTCCTCCAGCTGCGCCAGCTCCGTGCGCACACGCTCGATATTTTCCAGTGCGTTGCTGCTGTTTTGCTCCGTTCCCGACAGCTGCGCGCGCAGCTCGGAAAGCTCCTCCGCAGCCTGCTGCTCCGCCGTCTGCTTTTCCTTTGCCAGAAGATTGCATTCGTCAATCCGCTTTTCCTTCTGCTTGTTTTCCTGCATAAAACGGTCATATTCCTCGGAAAGCTTGCGGATATTCTCCTTGAGCTCGCTTGTCTGCTCCTCCATCGAGCGGATTTCACCGGAAAACTCACTAAATTCCTCGATTAACTGTGCCCGCTTTGCCTCCGCCTGATTCAGGTTCAGCTTTGCGGTATTCTGCAGTACATAGAGCTCCCGCAGTTCTTCCTTTGCCTTTTCTGCCTTGTCCCGCAGCTCGTTTCGGTGGGCGCGCTTTTCATCGCGCTTCGCATTGATTTCCTCAACACTCACCTTCTCCTTTGCTATCTTTTCCTCCAGTTCCTCCATCTCACGATGGCGGGAAAGCAGATTACCGGTGTTTTTGTAAGCGCCGCCCGACATGGAACCGCCCGGGTTGAGCTGCTCACCCTCGAGCGTTACGATACGCAGACTGTAATTATATTTTCTTGCCAGCGCCAGTGCATGGTCAATCGTATCGACAACAAAATGCCTGCCCAGCAAAAACTGCACCAGACCGCTGTACTGCTTGTCAGCCTTCACCAGAGATGAAGCCAGCCCGATAACCCCTGCCTCACGCAGTACAGCATCATTGTTATTTCTCGTCGGATTGATGCTGGTCAACGGCAGGAAGGTGGCACGTCCTGCTTTGTTGCGTTTCAAAAACTCAATCAGTCCTTTTGCCGTCTGCTCATTATCAGTGACGACATTCTGAATACTTCCACCAAGCGCCGTCTCGATTGCGACCTCATAATTCTGGTCGACCTTAATGAGGTCGGCAACAACACCCTCGATGCCCGGAAACTGCTCCTTCTGCTCCATGATACGCCGCACACTGCCGCCGTATCCCTCGTAGCGCTCGGTGATGGTTTTTAACGAATCCAGTCTGGAACTGTCGGCAAGAAAATTCCTCTGTTTCTCCTCCAGCTCTCTGCCAAGCGCATCAATATCCTGCCCTTCCTCGCGCGCCTTGCGCTCCAGAATCTCAATGGTCTGGTTCTGGTTATAAACCGCATCCGCCGCCTTTTTCAGCTCCTCCGTGCAAAGCTGTACATTCTCGTCCGCCTGTGCTTCGAGGCTCTTATGCTCCAGCACCCTCTTGCTCAGATGTGCCTTCTTGATGGCTGCCTGTTCCTGCATCGTCTCATAGCGCTGGATATTCGCCCTGCGGTTTGAGTTATCGTTTAAATTGCGGAAAATATCGCCATTGCAGGCTTCCGCTTCATTCAGGAGAGCCTCCGTCTCACGGCGAAGCTCCTGAATCTGCGCTGCCTTCTGTGTCTGAGCATTCTCCAGCTCCGCCATTTTCTCGTCGATGCTCTTTTTCTTCTGTTGATACTCCTCCAGTTCCCTTTGTTTTGCCCGGAGGTTTTCGTTCATTTGCCCGATGCTTTCTTCATAATGCATGCTGTTCTGACGCACCGACTCTACCTGTCCCGCCAAAAGCCGGATGTCTCCCTCCGTCTTTTCGTAGGCAACATCCAGCGCAGCCTTCTCCTCCTTAGCGCCGTCCAGCGCAGAGGCGTACTGTTCCAATTCTTTTTCGAGGTTTTCCTGCTGCGTCCTGGCAGTTTCATAATCCTTCCGACTCTCGTTAAGGTCATCCGCCGTGATTTTCTGCCTTTCCTCCAGCTGGCGTTTTGCCTCGCTGTTTTTTTCCTGCTCCAACAGGAACTGATTCACCTCGATACGTTTTAGCTCTTCCTTGTACCTCAGATACTCCTTTGCAACCTCGGACTGTTTCTCCAGTGGCCCGATTTGTTTAGTCAGCTCCGCAATAATATCCTCAATGCGCGAAAGATTCAGCTGTTCTTCTGCGAGGTTTTTCTCCGCCACTGTTTTTCTCTTTTTAAACTTGACAATTCCTGCCGCCTCATCCAGCAGCTCTCTTCGCTCCTCCGGCTTACCGCTGACAATACGGTCAATCTGACCCTGACCGATAATGGAATAGCCCTCCTTGCCGATACCGGTATCGAAAAACAATTCCTGTACATCACGCAGACGGCATGCCGTACCGTTCATAAGGTACTCGCTCTCACCCGAGCGGTACACCCTTCTCGCTACGGTTACTTCCTCATAATCAATCGGCAGCTTGTGGTCCGAATTATCAAAGGTGATTGCCACATACGCAAAGCCCTGCGGCTTGCGCAGCTCCGTGCCGGAGAATATTACGTCCTGCATGCTGTTTCCGCGGAGCTGCTTCGCACTCTGCTCACCCAGTACCCAGCGCACCGCATCAGCAACATTGCTCTTTCCGCTCCCGTTCGGCCCTACGATACCCGTAATACCGTTCTGGAACTCAAACACAATCTTATTTGCAAAGGACTTAAATCCATGTACTTCAATGCTTTTCAGGTACATCCGTTTTCCCCTCCCGTTCACGCAGTGCCAAAATCGCCTTGTAGGCCGCTTCCTGCTCCGCAGCTTTCTTGGTTCTGCCTGAACCGCTCATTTCCAGTGTGCCTTCCA
>CAMALD010000111.1 GCA_945836355.1 uncultured Lachnospiraceae bacterium
GGACAGTCGATGACACCCTTTAACAACAGCAGGAACTCAGGGATGACTTCCTTGATATTATCTGCGATAAATACCTGATTGTTGTACAGCTTGATGGTACCCTCGATGCTGTCATACTCCGTGTTAATCTTCGGGAAGTACAAAATGCCCTTGAGGTTAAACGGATAATCCATATTCAGATGAATCCAGAACAGCGGCTCCTTGTAGTCATGGAATACCTTGCGGTAGAACTCCTTATACTCCTCCTCGGTGCACTCATTCGGATGCTTGGTCCACAGAGGAGCGGTCTCATTCACCGGCTTTGGTCCCTTCTTCTTCTCCGTTGCCTTGCCATCCTCGCCTACCTGCGCATCAATGATTTTGTTTCCTTCCTCATCGACTTCCTTTGCTTCTTCCTCGGCCTTTTCCTCTTCCGGCTCTTCCTTCGCTGTCTCGTTCTTAAAATAAATCGGCACCGGCATAAACGAGCAGTATTTGTCGATAACCTCCTTCGCGCGATACTCGTTTGAGAACTCGTAGCTGTCCTCATTCAGATACAGTGTAATCTCCGTACCACGCTCCGTGCGGTCGCCCTCGGACATCTCAAAATCAACGCCCTCCTCCGACTCCCAGTGAACCGGCTTGGCGCCCTCCTGCCAGGACAGGGTATCAATGGTAACCTTGTGGGCTACCATAAAAGCAGAATAGAAGCCAAGACCAAAATGACCGATGATCTGGTCTTCATTTGTCTTATCCTTGTACTTCTCCAAAAATGCCGCAGCGCCGGAAAATGCGATCTGGTTGATGTACTGCTTGACCTCATCCAAGGTCATACCAATACCGTTATCAATAAATTTAATGGTCTTTTCTTCCGGATTGACCAGTACGGAAATCTTTAGCTCTTCCTCCTCCGGAACACTGTACTCACCCATCAGCTCCAGCTTTTTCAGCTTTGTCACCGCATCGCAGCCATTGGAAATCAGCTCACGGTAGAATATATCGTGATCGGAATACAGCCACTTCTTTATAATCGGAAATATGTTTTCCGAATTGATTGATAAACTGCCACGCTCTGTGTTACCCATGAAAACCACTCCTTTTCATCCCGGGGACTATACCCCGCCTCAATTCTTAATTTATTTTAGCTATACTATACTACGATGGTTATCAAATGTCAACAAAAAATTAGCACTCGTTTATAGCGAGTGCTAATAATGCTTTTCTTATATCTCGTCGAAGGGAATTTCCTTCTCCTTCAAAATCTCACGCACATACCAATCAAACTCCCGCTCAAATGCTTTGTCAGGCACAAAGGTCTCATAGCCGACCCCTGTCACAAGCTGCAGGCTTCCGGACTGATACCTGAGATTTATATATGCTCCGGTTATCTGCTCTTCCTGAATCCCCGCTCCGGATATCTGAAGCAGCTCTCTGATTTCACTGCGCGTCAGCTGCAGCACTAGCTGCAGCAGCTGCGGAGATTTTGCGCCTCGAATCATCTGAAACACCACCGGCTTCATTTCTTCCCATGTCAGAAACTCCTTTTCGACCAACGCCTCATATTCTTCTTCCGCATAAAACGCTTTATTCCGGTGACCGTTAATCTGATATCCCGCAGAAGTCTGCACGCTTCCCTCCTTTACCGGAAAACGGTCAAAATCATTTTTTTGGAACAGCTTTGCCATAAAAGCCTTTACTTCCCTGATCTGAAAAGCAAGCACAACAACACCTCCGCAGTATAATTATCACAAAATCTGAAATACTAGATTTTACAATGAAATCCATCCGGTCCGTTACCGGACGGGATGCTGATTTCTTGTTTAAATAAATGTTACTGTTTCACAGTCACAGCTTATCATTTTACCCGAAAGGAGAGATATCATGAGAGCATCGAATAAGACTTATGAAAAGGTTGCTGAAAACTGCAGCGCTTTCGAGCCGAAAAAGGATGTTGTGAAGACCACAAACAGCACATGTGAATCCTGTCACTGCGATGTTTCCTGCACTACCTGCAAGCACTTTGCCGACGAGGAATATTGTGTGCTCGATCTCTACGACAAAATCGTAGCAGAACACCATTTCGAGTAAAAGCATTTCTGCAAAATCCGAAGGTAAATATTCTATTTACTTTCGCTCTTTGCAGAATACATACATCTTACTCCACCGCTTCCGTCAGCAAATATGACCGGCAAACGCGCCAAGCAACAGAAGATGCACCGGATAGAATGCATAAAACAGATATTTCAGCTTCGGTCCCTGCTTCCCGTTGTAAAAGTAAATCGGAACCAGGGCAAGCATGGCGCATAGCTCCAGCCGGTTGGAGAATAAAAGAATCACCGTACATAGTCCGCCGGATATCCAGATTTTCTTCCCCCGGAACAGATAAAATATCAGGATAAACAAAATTCCTACATATGAGTAGTCCGTGCGAAGCGCCGTCGCAATCCCGGACACTCCCACAATCAAAATGGCTCCCAGCGTATTAAATATGACCGGCTGCAGCATGTATTTCATTTTCAGCAGGTCATACAGATACATCAAAATCAACCCCAGCAAAAGCGTAAACATGACATTCTGGCTGCTCATCATACGTGAAAGCTGAAACTCCCCTCCCGTCACCTGAAAAGCCAAATCAAACGGGAACTCCGAAATCAAAGCAAATACAGCCATGCGAAGCATATACTTCCTTCTGTCCCTAGTATGGTAATACCCTTCCACCAGCAAGAAGCAGTAAATCGGAAACGCAATTCTCCCGATGCCGCGGCCCAGTACATAGCTCGTGACCATCGGTATCCCGGACACACTGGTCAAAACCTTCCCCGTCCAAGGAATGAAAATATAGGTATAATGATCGATAAACATGGTGATGCAGGCAATCAGTTTTAGCACAAACACCGTCATTTTACATTTCTCCTCTTATTCGCGCGCGGCTGCACTTCCTTCACCTTTTCTCTTCCAATGAAAACTACGATGGAACGTGCAGGCACCTCAAAGGTTCTTCTCTCGTCTCCCGGCACCGGCACGCAGCTCTCATCGGTGGCACATAAAAAGACAAGCTCCTCGTCCTCGGTCACATTCGGCAAATCAAACTCATGCGGTTCCCAATGCATATTTACCGCCAGATACATGCTGCAGTCCGCATGCTTCCGGTCAACCCTTGCATACCTCCCGCACAGGAGCAGGCCGAGCGTCCTGCTGTAATTTGAGTAGTCGGGATACCATGCCCTGGTGCCATGCCTTGACACATCCGGACAGCCGCAGGAAATGTAGTCCATCCCCTTTAATGCAATCCCGTTATGCAGAACCGGATGCGCTTTGCGAAGCGCGATTAACTGCTTTGTGAATTCAAACAGGTCCTTATGCCAGCGCAGCTCCTTCCACGAAAGCCAGCCGGTTTCATTGTCCTGACAATATGCATTATTGTTACCCTGCTGGGAGTTTCCGAACTCGTCTCCCGCCAGCAGCATCGGCGTTCCCTGTGACAGCATCAGCAGAAGCAATGCATTTTTTTGCATCTGAATGCGGAGCTTTTGAATCTTCTTTTTCTTTGTCTCACCCTCCGCGCCGCAGTTCCAGCCAAAATTATAATCGCTTCCGTCCCTGTTTTCCTCCCCGTTCGCCTCATTGTGTTTGACATCGTAGGAGTACAAGTCTCTGAGCGTAAATCCGTTGTTATCGGCGATATGATTGATTACCCCCACACTGCCGTTCTGGCGCAAAAGCCGCTCAAACACTCTTCCCACCATTTCCTCATCACCCTTGAGGAAACGACGCATTTCGTTTTGGAAGCCATCCTGGTATTCTGCCAGAAAAGCGTTTGTCCGGTCAGGCATTACGCCTCCGCGGAGTCTGGTATTCATAACCCGCACCAGTTCTACAGGCATTCCGTCATTCGGATTGATATCCTGCTGCCCGGTCGTCAAAAATTTGACTCCCGCAAGCCCCGGATGAAGACGCAGCATCCGCTCCGGGAGCGTCCCCGAGATTACCCGGAAGCCGTCCACATGGTATTCCTTCACCCACCAGCAAAGACAGTCCAGTATCATATTCGGATTGTCCGCAGGCAAAAAATCCATCTCCAAAAGCACTTCGATTCCGCTCTCGTGCAAGCCTTTGACCATCTTCTTAAACTCGGTGCATGCCCTCCCAGGCTCTGCCGCATAGGATGCCTTCGGCACAAAGGCACTCCGCTCCTGGCCAAACCCCCAGTAATTCACCTTCTTTTCCTGCCCGGCAGGCTTTTGATATTTGCTCTCCTGCATGCTAAAAATCTCGTTAAATTCAAAACATGGCATCAGCAAAACCGCATTGATTCCAAGCTCGGTCAGATACTGCTTCTTTTCCAGTATACCCCGATACGTTCCCTTATGCTTTACTCCCGGAGCAGTCATGGTAAAGCCTCTGACATGCAATTTATACAGAATCATATCATTGAAAGCCAGACCCGGTCTGACATCCGTTCCCCAGTCAAAATCCCGGCTTTTTTGTCTGTTCTTTTGTGCTGCGCCGGTCAAGCACAGCTCGCACGGACAGCCAAAGATTTCTTCTCCCGCTCCGAAGTGCATTCTTCCGTAAGTATGCTTCACATACGGGTCCATAAACTCTGTGCCCACCGCCACGTAACGGTATCCCCAGCATGCCGGCAGGCTGTCAGAGCTCACCGATGTCCGGAACAAGCCCGGCTGCCCCGACACGGCAGAAAGCGGCAGGGTCACTGCCGCCTTCTGTACTTCCATCCGGCTTTCCTCATCCACTGTGCGCGCATTTTCACCGCACGGCAGACCATACTCCTTCAGGTCGTAAATATGCAACTCACATTCTTTTATATTTGGCAAAAACACACAAAACTGGTAGCACTCACCCACCTGCGTTACTCCAAGCGCAAGCTCAGTACCGTTCTGAATTTTTGCCGGCTGAATCGTTTCTTCCATGAAAATCCCCATTTCTTTCAAACGAATGATATCCGTTCTGCGTGATTAGTCTTCCTCACCTTCCGGATTTTCTTCTACCTGTACCTGCAGGCTCTGTCGTCTGCGGACTGCAATATCACTGTCAAGGTACTCATCGTAAGTGGTAATCTTATCCACAAGTCCCTCCGGAGTAATCTCCATAATGCGGTTTGCAATCGTCTGGATAAACTGATGGTCGAGGGAGGTAAACAAAAGCACACCCGGGAACTTCATCAATCCATTATTTAACGCAGTAATCGACTCCATGTCAAGATGGTTGGTCGGCTCATCCATAATCAGCACGTTCGCGCCCATAATCATCATCTTGGAGAGCATAACGCGCACACGCTCGCCACCGGAAAGCACATTCACCTTCTTGGCGCCTTCCTCGCCTGCAAATAACATTCTTCCCATAAATCCGCGAACATATGTGACATCCTTCTCCGGAGAATACGGCATCAGCCAGTCAACAATGGTATCCTCGCAGGAAAACTCCTTGGTGTTATCCTTCGGGAAATATGCCTGTGTCGTTGTTACACCCCACTTGTACTCACCCGAATCCGGCTCCATCTCACCGGCGAGAATCTTAAACAACGTTGTACTTGCCAGCGTGTTGGCACCCACAAATGCCACCTTATCGCCCTTATTCAGAATAAACGATATGTTATCCAGCACCTTGACACCG
>CAMALD010000112.1 GCA_945836355.1 uncultured Lachnospiraceae bacterium
TGGAGGCTTTTTGCAAAACGGAAGAATAAATTCCGCCATTGGAAGCAAAACAGTACGTTTCTTAAGATATTCTCACTGCCGCGCGATGTGCAGTACACCCGGTATTATTTGAAAATGCCGGTATCGGCAAATCAGGTGCTGGTGGAGTCCAAGCATGGTGAGGATGTGGCAGGCAACATGTTCCGTATGCTTTATGAAATGAGAGATGAAAAGTATCGTCAGTTTGAGGTTTTTCTGGCATTGGAGGAAAGCCGGATTGACGGCTGGCGCGAAAAACTGGAATCCTACGGCATTGATTTTGTCAATATCATCCAGTTTAATTCCAAAGAGTATCTGCGAATACTGGCGACTGCGAAATATCTGATGACGGATACCAGCTTTCCGAGCTACTATATCAAACGTCCGGAGCAGGTCTATCTGAACACCTGGCACGGGACACCGCTCAAGGCGATGGGCCGCAGGGTGCCGCAGAGAGAGTATGCGCTTGGAAATGTCCAGCGTAATTTCTTTATTGCGGATTATATTCTCTACCAGAACGAGTTTGCAAGAGATGTGATGATGCGCGATTATATGCTGAATCAGATTTATGAGGGAAAGATTATGCTTTCCGGGTATCCGCGCAACTCGGCGTTCTTTGATGACGAGCGCTATGATGCAATCCGCGATGAGCTGGAGCTCGGTGACATGAAGGTGATAGCGTACATGCCGACCTGGCGCGGACTGCTTAACAAGAAGGATAATAAAAAGCAGGTGGAAGAAATCAGGGGCTATCTGTATCAGCTGGACGCAGCTCTGGAGGACGAGCAGGTACTGTTTGTCAAGCTGCACCCTTATGTCAAGCGCGATATCCAATACGATGATTTTGAACATATCCGACCGTTTCCGGAGCGGTATGAGACCTATGATTTCCTGAACGCCACCGATATGCTGATTACCGACTACTCCAGTATTATGTTTGACTATGCCGTTTCCGGTAAAAAGATTATTTTATTTACTTACGACCGCAGGGAGTATTTAAAGGGACGCGGTATGTATATCCGCCTGTCCGGTCTGGAATTTCCGAAGGCAGATACCGTTGAGGAGCTGATGGAAAAGATCAACAGTGATGAGCCTGCGGCATATGAGGCTTTTCGCGCCAAGTATTGTCCGTATGACACCGGGGATACCGCAAAGGAAGTGTGCGAGCTGCTCTTCTTCGGAAAAGAGCCGAGCTTTAAGGTGGAGAGGGCAGAGCATAACGGCAAGAAGAATGTGCTTGTTATGATTAACGGCCTGGCGAATGATGAGGCGACGACAAAGCGCATCGAGAGGTTTAATTCCTTCAGCACAAAGCGATTTAACTATTATTACTGTGTGAAGAGCAACAATATTAAGGCAGCAAGCAGCAAGATGTCCCTGTTAAAGAGAAACCAGTATTATATGCCGCTGCAGTTTGATGTCAACTATACGATACCGGGCCGTATTGCATGTATTTTTGCATTTAAGCTTAATTGGTACGGAAAGTGGACGGACCGTCAGATTGACCGTCTCGCGACAATAGAAAAGGAGAAATATTTCGGCAATATCCGGTTTGACTATGTGGTCAATATGACAAACAGAGACCGACTGATGCACCATATCAACGGACAGTTTGATGTGCCGAAAATTTATAATTTTGTCGGGTACAAGGATGTTATTTACAAAAAGGACCGTTCCTACCGCAAAAATGCAAAGTATGTGGCAAAGCATCTGGATTTGTATGATTATGTGGTGAGTACGGAGGAGGTCAGGGGATTTCCGAGTGATGCACTGAAAAAAGGCAGAGTGGAATTAATCATATCCGAGACCGGAAGGTTCCGGATGGATAAGGTATTGGCAAACCTCGAAGAACAGAACGGCAATCCGGAGAATACCGGCGGTGATGTTCAGCAACAAAACGGGAATGGAGAGTCGCAGAATGAAAACAGCAGTCATAACGTTTCATAGTGCACATAATTACGGTGCAACGCTACAGACCTGGGCGCTTCAGAAGGCACTCAAAAAGCTGGGCACGGACCCTTGCGTGATTCATTATCATCCGCAGGTGATTGACAGGCTCTATGAGGTTCCGAAGCTTGACACAGTGAAAAAGCGCGGGCAGTATCTATTTCACAAAAGTGTCAGAGAGCGCCATAAGCAACTGAAGCTCAAATACAGCAAGTACAATGCATTTATAAAGTCGCATCTGGAGCTGGCGGGGGATTATACAACGTATGACGAACTGCTGGCTAATCCTCCGAAGGCGGATTGCTATATTGCAGGAAGTGACCAGATATGGAATCCGGATCACACCGATGGCGCTGACCCTGCATATCTGCTCCGGTTTCTTCCTGAGAATGTGTGCAGGGTTGCCTATGCGGCAAGCATAGGAAGAGAAAGATTTCCGGCGCAGTATGAGGCGGAATACACGGAGGGGATTCGCAGCTTTTCTGCGGTCTCCGTGCGTGAGGTTACCGCAAAGACGGCGGTGGAAAAGGCGTTCGGCAGGGAAGTCCCGGTGGTTTTAGACCCTACCATGCTTCTGACAAAGGCGGAGTACGAAGAAATCAAGGTGCCGACAAAGCGGAAAGAAAAATATATATTGGTTTATATGATGGAGAACAACCGCGAATTGATTTCGCTGGCAAACCGGATATCCGTGGTGACCGGACTTCCCATTATCCAGCGAAAGCCGGGCAGAATATTTCACAGTGAGCTGCCATCCTTCTTTACGGACACGCCGGGAGAGTTTTTAGGCGAGCTTGAGAAGGCGGAATATGTCATTACAAACTCCTTTCACGGAACCGTATTTTCAATGATTTATGAGAAGCCGTTTGTTTCCATGCTGCATACCGAGACGGGAAGCCGTATATCCGATCTGCTTAAGAGCGTGGGTATGGAGGAACATCTGATCAGGCCAAAACGGAAATTCCGCTCGATGGAGCAGTTTGCCATCAAGGATGCACCCGCGCTTCGGAGGAGGATTGCGGAATTGCGCAGGGAGTCCATATGCTTTTTGAAGGAAGCGTTGCAGATAGGAGGAAACGGCGTTGGGGAAGGATAAAATCACAACGGTCGTGCCCTGCTTCAATGAGGAGGCTGTTGTTGAACTGTTTTATGAGGCGGTCTGCAGGGTGGCGGAGCAGATGAAAGAGCAGGCGGAGTTTGAAATTCTTTTTGTGGACGACGGCTCCACCGACCGGACACTTGAGAGGATAAGAGCCCTGCGTTCACGGGATTCGCGCGTGTGCTTTTTGTCCTTTTCACGCAATTTCGGGAAGGAAGCCGCGATGTATGCCGGTCTGGAGCATGCCACGGGGGACTATGTGGCGGTAATCGACGCGGATCTTCAGCACCCGCCGGAATTACTGATTCCGATGTATCAGAGCATTTGCAGCGGGGACTACGACAGCGCTGCAGCCAGACGTACCACCAGAAAGGGTGAGTCAAGGCTGCGCTCCTTTGTCTCGAAACGATTTTACCGTGTCCTTGCACGCCTGAGTAAAATCGAGGTGGTGGACGGAGAGGTGGACTATCGTCTGATGAGCAGAAAGATGGTGAATGCGGTGCTGCAGATGAGCGAGAAAAACCGTTTCACCAAAGGGATTTTCAGCTGGGTGGGTTTTCGCACCAAATGGATTCCGTACGAAAATGTGGAGCGGGCTGCGGGCACGACCAAATGGTCCCTCTGGAAGCTGCTGAAATACTCGATGGAGGGCATCATCGGATATTCCACTGCGCCGCTGATGCTGGTCAGCCTGATCGGCGTGCTGTTTTGCATCGTAGCGTTTGTGGCAATCCTATATATCGTTATCAAGACGCTGATCTGGGGTGACCCGGTGGGCGGCTGGCCGTCCCTGGCCTGCATGCTGCTTGGCACCAGCGGTATTCAGCTCTTCTGCATGGGCATTCTGGGGCAATATCTCGGAAAAACCTATCTGGAGGTTAAGAACCGGCCGATTTATCTGGCAGCCATTGTTGAGATGAATGACCAGACGGAGAAAGAAAAAGAGAAAGGAAACAGTGAAGCATGAAAAAAGTGATTACTTACGGTACTTTTGATCTTTTACATGTCGGACATATCAATATTCTGCGCCGGGCAAAGGAGCTCGGTGATTATCTGATTGTAGTGCTTTCGTCGGATGAGTTCAATGCAATCAAGCATAAGACGGCTTATTATAGTTACGAGGACAGAAAGACGATTCTGGAGTCGATCCGCTATGTGGATGAGGTGATTCCGGAGTATACCTGGGAACAGAAGATTGATGATGTGGTCAACAATCAGGTCGATGTGTTTGTCATGGGGGATGACTGGAAGGGACAGTTTGATTTCCTGAAGGATTACTGCGAGGTGGTCTATCTGCCGCGGACGGAAGGCATTTCCACTACGAAAATCAAGTCGGATCTCCATGACCGTAATATGACAAAGAAAAGTGAGTAAACATGGGGAAGGCATCGATAAAAAAGCTTGTCAAGAATATGGTTCTGGGCGTGTACCGCTCTATGGCACGGATTCTGCCGGTGTGCCGCAGGGTGATTGTTTTTCAGAGCAGTCTGGGGCGCAACTGTACGGGCAATCCGCGCGCGGTGTATGAGGAAATGGTGCGCAGGGGGCTGGATGAGAGCTACCGCTGCTACTATATTCTGGATGCTCCGGAGAATTTTAAGGGACAGCTCCCGGGACGCATCCGGCTGGTAAAAAATGCCCGTCTCCGCTACTATGCTGTCATGGCGGTGGCGGGAGTGTGGGTATCTGACACGCGCTTCCGGAATTACATGATAAAGCGCAGGGATACGCTCTATATTCAGACCTGGCATGGCACTCCGCTTAAGAAGCTGGCACTGGATATGGATTCCCTGCACATGGCAGGGGAGGAAAGCTTGGCGCAGTACAAGGAAGCTTTCCGCCGGAATGCGGCAACCTGGGACTATCTGATCTCACAGAATCCGTTTTCAAGCGGGGTGTTTCGGAGGGCGTTTGATTTTCACGGCATCATGCTCGAATGTGGTTATCCGCGCAATGACTGCCTTGCGGATGTCATGTCGGCGGATGAAAGGCAGAGAAGAATAGCGGAGCTTGGACTGCCGCAGGATAAAAAGATTATGCTGTATGCACCCACTTGGCGGGACAATGCGTATCACAATAAGGAAAACTACCGCTTTGAGACGAAGCTGGATTTTGCGCGCATGCAGGAGGCGTTCGGGGGTGAGTATGTCCTGGCAGTAAAATTTCACTATATGGTAAAAGAGAGTGACGGCTGGAATCCGTGCCCGGAGTTTGTCCATGTGCTGAAGGAGGATGTGGACATTGCTAAGGTATACCCGGTTGCAGAGCTTCTGATTACGGATTATTCGTCGGTTATGTTTGATTACAGCCTGACCGGGCAGCCGATATTCTTTTATGCTTATGACCTTGAAGAGTACAGGGATACCCTCCGGGGCTTTTATTTTGATTTTGAACAGGAGGCGCCCGGGCCTATTGTCACGACCACAGAGGAATTGATTGCGGCGATACAGAACGAGCAGAACACAGCACAGGAGTATGCATGCAAATACCGGAGGTTTCGTGAAAAATACAATCCGTATGATGACGGACATGCTTCGGAAAAGGTG
>CAMALD010000113.1 GCA_945836355.1 uncultured Lachnospiraceae bacterium
GCCGAGCTCCTTCAGCACATACGCGATACTTTCGCTGGTTGTATCCGTCAAAATGGTTTTATACGGGTATTCCCCCGGACCGAAAAAGTCTAGATTCATGCCGGTAATTACTTCAAATTCGGTATTGGCGGTACCGGCACCGACACTCGGTACACTGAGGTATCCGGAGGTGTATTCATTTAACAGTCTGCGGTAGTTCGGTATCGGATCCTTGTCAAATTCTGCGCCGACAATGGAGGTCGGGTCAAAAAAGGATTCCAGCTGCAGGAATATAATATTTGGAGTATCGGAGTGCGTCAGCAACGGAATTTCAGTCGGCGTCGGCGTCTGTGCAGGCAGTGTTGGTTCCGGCAGCTGACCGGATGTGCCGTTGTTATCCGGTATGTCGTCCGGTGTCACGTCGGATGTCGGCTCCGGCTGACCGGTTGGGGCAGGTGCTACGGTAATGTCTGCGGAATTGACCAAAGTACCGTTTTCTATGGCATCCATGAGCTGCTGCACATATTCATCGGAGTATTTTTTCGGTTTGGAGATACCGGTGTTGAAAATTCCGCTCATAAAGCAGTACGGGAGACCATAGGTGTGATATGCATCCGCAATATTTCCGAAATTTCTGGCAAGAATGCCAAAGCGCACTCCGGCATCGGTGGCGACGATGGAGCCTGCAACCATAATAAGCAGGATGGATGCCATGCGCAGGAACGGAAGCTTGTCGGTCTTTTTGATTTTTCGGAACAAAAAGACACAGCCGATGATGACACCAATCAGTAATACCGCAATCAGTACAAGCTGCCAGACCGTCAGGTAATGGTCCCAGATGTTAATTGCCGAACGGATCATGGTGATATCGACAAAGGTAAACGGCGTGGTACGGAATTGCAGCAAAATAAAATCGGTAACGCCGATAATCACCCACAAAAGCGATACCGTAATATAGTATGCATACCGGTGTGCGAAAAAGAGCGCCGGGGCAAGCGTGATGGCAATAATCAGTACATTATAGAGAAAAATCAGCGGATGGGCAAACATGGCACCGAGGGCTGGAAACAGGGACTCTCTGGAAAAGCTGTCAACCAAAAGCTGCAGGATGACGGATAAAGCAAAAATCTGTGCTGCGGGTTTTTGGAAGAAAGCGCAAATGGATTTTTTGGATAATTTTTGTATTTTCATAACTGCACCTCAATGAAATAACAGGGATACGTTTCGTGAAGCAGTTAATATCATAGCAGAAAAAAAGGAATATGCAAGAGGTTTTTATTTGACAAGGTTGGTAAAAGGTGTATAATAAGCTTTGTAACTTAATGATTAAAAAAATAGGGAGGTCACTATGAAGAAGAGATTATGGAGTCTCTTGCTTTGTCTTGTGCTTGTCTGCAGTATGTTTGCAGGCTGTGGCGACAAGGAAGAGAATGATAAGGAAGAGAGCGGCAAGAAGGAAACTGTTTCGGAAGGTCTTGAGGGTATTGCAGATGCGTTCCAGGCAGCAGTATCCGATAAGCCGGAGGAGATGGTTACATCCCGCATCAAGGCATTTTCCGATTTGGTTACCGATGCGCTGACGAGTGCTAAGACAGAAACGGTAAGCACAGAGAGTGCAGGGCTTGATATGAAGCTTGTGGCTGAGATTGGCCAGGAGCTGGCTTCAAGCTATGGTCTGGACGGTCTGGAGTCCATCGGCTTAAACATCGGCATGGATGTGAAGGATCTTATGGAGATGCGCATTGCAGGCCAGCTTGCCTTAAACGGCAAGGAAGAGCTCGGCATGGACATGATCATGGATTCCAACATGTTTTATGTTAATCTGCCGGATTATTCCCCGGATTACATGGGTGTCGATTTAAGCGATGCCATGGAAGAGGCAGGTCTCGGAAGTGCGGCAGGCATCAGCAGTTTTGAGGATCTCATGAAACAGGCGACTGAGGGCATGCCGAGTGCGGACGATGTATTAAAAATCTGGAAGGATTTTTCCGAAGGCATTCTTGATTGCTTTGAGTATCAGGATGTTGAGAAGGATGTAACTGTAGGTTACGGTGATTATACGGTTTCCGGTGATAAGTACGTTACTGCTGCAAAAATGTCCGATGTGCAGAAGGTTATGGAGAAGACAGTGGAACAGCTTAAGCAGTTCCCGCAGCTGGAAGTAGGCGAACTGGATATGGATTTTGATTCCGAGGTTCTTCTTGTCAACTATATCAAGGGTGACAAGGACACATTTGCATGGGAGTTTGCACCGCAGGACAATCCGGACAACGCGCACATCTATTTTGTTTCCACTGAAAAGGGCTTTACCGTTTATGCTGAAGAGGACGGAGAGAAGGAGATTGTCATTTATTCGGTAAAGGAATCCGACAAGAAGGGTCAGATTTTTATTGCTGATGGCGAAGATGTTGTTATTAAATATGATAATTTCTCCAACGACCATATAGACATTGAAGTAGAGTCTGAAGAAGCCAGCATTACGGCAAGCATTGATACGGCTGGTGATAAGTTTAAGGTTGATTTCAGCATTGAAGCTGAAGGCACTGCGGTATCCGGCAGTCTGGTTGTTGCCGAGAAGGAGGCAAGCATCAGTGCTTCGGTTTCCTACCAGGGCATGAAGTTTGGTACGGTGAAGCTTGATTTGGCAGAGCGTGCGTTTAACTCCTACAGTGCGCCGGACAGCTATCTGGATGCAAATTCCTGGGCAATGGGTCTGGATCAGGAGAAGCTGATGCAGAAGCTTCAGGATCTCATGACGGAGTATCCGTTTATTGCAAATTTGGCACAGTCGCTGAACTAATTCAGTCTGATGGCGGGATGATATAACGAGTATCATCCCGCTTTTCCTGTTATAACGGGGAAGGTGTTAAGTTGCTAAAAACAACACGCGCTTGGCGCGTAGAATCTCGCAAGCAAAATTCCTTTAGGAAAAGAGGTAGCTGTGAAAAAAGGGGAAAAGAAAAGCAGAATAGGAATACTTGCCAGGGGTGTGGGACATACAGTAAAACGAGTGTTTCAGGGCACCCTTATTTTGCTGTTGCTTTCTGTAATTGTCGTGGCGGTATGGTTTTACGCTAAATACGGCAGGCAGCTTCTGTCCTATCAGGCCAAAGCAAACAAGCTGGTTGCGGGCTCGGATGTGAAAACCTTTCGTGCCAGCCAGACCAGTCTGGTATATGCGGCAAACGGTGAATTGATTTCCAAATTAAAGGGCGAGAAGGATGTGTATTACCTGGAATACGATTATATTCCCCAATACGTGATTCAGGCGGTTATCTGCCCGGAGGACCGCAAGTTCTTTTCACATGATGGTATTGATTTGCTCGCGAATATCCGCGCTGCCATTGTGCTGCTGAAAAACAAGGGCGAAATCCATCAGGGAGGAAGTACGATTACGCAGCAGCTTGCAAGGACAGTCTTTCTCTCCAATGAGGTCACCTGGGAAAGAAAGATTACCGAAATTTTTGTGGCTATGGCGCTGGAACGCAAATATGACAAAAAGCAGATTATTGAGTTCTATCTGAACAACATCTATTTTGCAAACGGTCATTATGGAATCCAGTCCGCGAGCATGGGGTATTTCGGAAAAAGCGTCAGTGAGCTGACACTCTCTGAAATTGCCTTTTTATGTGCTATTCCGAACAATCCGTCCGATTATGACCCTCTTACGAATTATGCGTATACGATACAGCGGCGCGACAAGGTGCTGGTGCAGATGCGCGATGAAGGTGCGATTACACAGAGTGAGTATGAGGAGGCGATTCAGCAGGAAATCGTGCTGAAGACAAGTGCGACAGAGCATCAGAACTATGTGGAAAGCTACACCTACTATTGTGCGGTGCAAGCCCTGATGGCAAAGGAGGGCTTTGTATTCCGCAATGTGTTTGCGGACGTGACGGACCGGGAGAATTATGAGAGGCAGTATTATGAGGCGTATTACAGATGGCAGAAAACCTTGTTTACCGGCGGATACCGCATCTACACTTCCATTGATTTAGAGAAGCAGAAATGGCTTCAGGAGGCGGTGGACAGGGAGCTGGAGGGCTTTGACGAGACCGGTAAGGAAGGCGTATATTGTCTGCAGGGTGCGGCTGCCTGCATGGATAATGATACGGGCAGAATTGTGGCAATCGTCGGCGGACGAAGCCAGGAGTGGATCGGATACACGCTGAACCGTGCATACCAGAGCTATCGCCAGCCGGGCAGCTCGATCAAGCCCCTGATTGTATATACGCCTGTATTTGAGCGCGGGAAATATCCGGATGACATTGTTGTGGACGAGAAATTTGAGGGTGGCCCGCGCAATTCCGGCGGGGTGTATTCCGGGGAAATCCCGATCAGCCGTGCCGTGGCGGTGTCGAAGAATACCGTTGCCTGGAAATTGTTTGACGAGCTGACGCCGTCGGCGGGGCTGTCGTACCTGCTTGCGATGAATTTTCATAAAATTGTCAGCCGGGATTACGTACCGGCGGCTGCCCTTGGCGGTTTTACCTACGGGGTCAGTGCTGTGGAAATGGCATCAGCCTACGCCACGATTGAAAATGACGGGATTTACCGTGAACCGACCTGTATTGTCCGGATTACGGATGCAGATGGTAGAGTACTGGTGGATGATACGATACGCGAAAAAAGGATTTATGCGGTAAATGCGGCACGCATGATGACGTATTGTCTTGAGGGTGTCATGGAAAACGGTACCGGAAGAAAACTTAAGCTTGCCGGGCAGAATGCTGCAGGGAAGACCGGCACGACAAACGACCAGAAGGACGGCTGGTTTGCCGGATACACCGCTTACTATACCACCGTGGTATGGGTGGGTTATGATATGCCAAGGGAGATGGAGGATTTAATGGGGAATACCTACCCGGGGCGCATATGGCAGAGCTTTATGGAACGTCTGCACGAAGGGCTTGCTGCGAAGGAGTTTGCCCCGTACACCGACGCCCGTCCGGCATCAGTGCAGGAGGACGGAATGTCACAGCAGGATAATGCAGAGTAGGACAACAAAACAGACCATAATGCAGAAACGAGGCGGTATGTCAACCGCCTCATTTCTGTATTGTATCTTTTTACATATTTATATCTGATTATTTCTTCTGCTTCTGTCTCTCTTTATATTCCCGCAAAAACTTCTGAATGCGGTCCGTCGGGCTTAAGAACTCGCTGATGGATGCATCATGGTTTAATGCGTCAATTAAAAGGGCGATGTATTTACTCATATCAGCGTTGAGATAATATGGCTTGTGCAAAAGCTCATCCGGCTGGTAAATGAGATTTGTCGTGATGATACGGTCAATCAGACCGTTTTCATAGGCCTCATCAAATTTGGCAAAGCCGTTGGTGAACAGACCGAACGTGGAGCAGAGGAAAATGCGCTTTGCCTTGCGCTTCTTCAGCTCGGTAGCTACATCAATCATACTCTCACCGGAGGAAATCATGTCATCGAGAATGACCACATCCTTGCCCTCCACATCCTTGCCGAGAAATTCATGTGCAATAATCGGATTGCGCCCGTTGACAATCTTGGCGTAGTCGCGGCGCTTATAGAACATACCCATATCCAGACC
>CAMALD010000114.1 GCA_945836355.1 uncultured Lachnospiraceae bacterium
ATAATCGGCACATTCTTAATCTCACGAATCTGACGGCAGATTTCAAACCCATCCACGCCCGGCAGCATCAAATCGAGAATAATCAGGTCATATTCCTCCCGCAGTGCACGGGTCAGCCCTGTGTCCCCGCCGTTTTCAATCACAACATCAAAGCCTGATAATTCCAGATAATCCTTTTCCAACTCTGCAATTGCTGTCTCATCCTCTACAATCAATATTCTGCTCATGCTGTTCCTCCATTCTCAATTTATTCCTTCACCCTTGGAATCGTCAAATATCTGTGCTTCTTTTCTTTACCGGCGGTCATTGCTTCCGGCTGCTCATCCTTTACCGGCGGATATATCGGAAGTGTAAAGCCAATCGTCGTACCGTTTCCGAATTCACTGGCTGCCCAGATTTTCCCGCCGTGCTCCTCGATAATCTTTTTGGCTATGGCAAGTCCCAGCCCGGTTCCGCCCTTTTTGGAATTTCTCGACGCATCCGCCCGGTAAAAACGGTCAAACACATACGGCAAATCTTTGGCGGCAATGCCTGCCCCGTTGTCCTCCAGCTCAATCCGGATAAATTGCCCCGTATCATCCAGCCTCATTTTGATGAGTCCCTTCTCCTTGTCCATGTATTTCACGGAATTGCTGACAATATTATTAATCACGCGCTTAAGCTGCTCGGGGTCGGCCGAGATTTTCGCGCCGGGCTTCAGATGATTGGTTATCTGCAGCGCTATATTTTTTACTTCCAGGTCAAGACTGAGCTCATCGATACAGTCCATGAAGTACTCATTGGCATCCAGTATCGCAAAATTGTACGGCACTGTGTTGCTGTCAATCTTTGCAAAAAAGGAAAGCTCGTCCACCAGCACCGACATATCATTTCCCTTGGTGTAGATTGTCTTCACATACTTCTCCATCTTTTCCGGTGTGTCCGCCACGCCGTCCATCAGCCCCTCCGCATAGCCCTTGATGGCTGTCAGCGGTGTCTTGAGGTCGTGTGAGATATTGCTGATAAGCTCCCTGGACTCCTGCTCATATTGTAACCGCTCCTCAATCAAATCTTTCATATGCAGCCGCATCTCTTCGAAGTCCTCACAGAGCTGCCCGATCTCATCCTCCGGGTCTCCGGAAATGGAGTAATTCAGGTTGCCGTGCTTCATCTCGCAGGTTGCCTTTTTCAGCTTGTTTAACGGCCGCAGTATCGTGCGGTACAGCCATACCACCAGCACCACCGCCGTCAGGCTGACAATCAGAATCATACAGACGATTACCTGCACGATGGAATTCTTGAGTTGGGGCATGAGCACGTTTACCTCGGTAATAATGAATACACTTCCCTCGCTGCCATCCGTAAAATAGAAATCCTGATGCTTAATCAGTACCGGATTATTCTCCCCCACATACAACCCGCCATCCATATCAGTATTGTAGTCCCCAAATTCCGGGAGACTGTGTTTAATCCGCTCCTCATCTGCCGTGCCACCAAAGTATATAATCTCGTCGTTCTTGCGCACTACCAGATAGGAATATTTCCCCTGCAGCTCCTCGTTAAGCTTCGTGATATAGTCCATATCCTCCAGCTTCCCCGGTTCGCGAATCGCACAGAGCTTAATCTTGTTGTATGTCTCCCTTGTCACATGGTTCAGAATACGCATCGGATTGGTAATCACCTGCATGGTATCAGCGTTGACATCATAGGTTTCTCTTACGGAAGCCCCCATATATCCGATAATCAGCTTAATACTCACTACAGCCATGAAAAACGGAATTAAGATCATTATTAAAAATGCTACCTTCAATCGTTCCTTAAGCGCCATCTTCTTCCCTCACTGCCTGTTATAAGCAGACCGCACCTTAACGCCCTGCTGACATTAAAGTGCGGCCCCAAAACTGCTATTACAGATATTTTTTCAAATCATCCACGCGGTCAAGCTTCTCCCACGGAAGATCCAGGTCGTTGCGGCCGAAGTGTCCGTATGATGCGGTCTGTCTGTAAATCGGTCTGCGCAGATCCAGCATCTTGATAATCCCTGCCGGACGAAGATCAAAGTTATCTCGGATGATGCTAATCAGCTCTTCATTGCTCTTTCTGCCGGTACCAAAGGTATCGATGTTGATTGAAGTCGGATGTGCGACACCAATGGCATAGGAAAGCTGAAGCTCACAACGGTCACACAGACCTGCCGCCACCAGATTCTTTGCAACATAACGCGCTGCATAGGCTGCGGAACGGTCAACCTTTGTACAATCCTTGCCGGAAAATGCGCCACCGCCGTGACGCGCATATCCGCCGTAGGTATCTACAATAATCTTGCGGCCGGTCAGACCGCTGTCGCCATTCGGTCCGCCGATTACAAAACGTCCCGTCGGGTTGATATAATACCTGGTATTTTCATCGATCAGATGCTTTGGCAGCACCGGCTCAAAGACATACTTCCGAATGTCCTCATGAATCTGCTCCTGAGTCACCTCCGGATCATGCTGCGTGGAAAGCACCACTGCATTCAGATGGATTGGCTTGTCGTTTTCATCGTACTCAACGGTAACCTGGGACTTTCCGTCCGGACGAAGATACGGAAGCGTACCCTCCTTGCGCACCTTGGCAAGCTGCTTGGTCAGCTTGTGTGCAAGAGAAATCGGATACGGCATATATTCCTCTGTCTCGTTGCTTGCATAGCCGAACATCATGCCCTGGTCGCCCGCACCGATGGCCTCGATATCCTCCTCGGACATGGTATGCTCTTTTGCCTCAAGCGCCTTGTCTACACCCATAGCAATATCCTTAGACTGCTCGTCCAGCGCTACGATAACGCCGCAGGTATCGCAGTCGAAACCATACTTGGCACGGTCATAACCAATCTCGCGGATGGTATCGCGCACCGTCTTCTGAATGTCCACATAGCCCTTGGTTGTAATCTCGCCCATAACCAGCACCAGACCGGTTGTAATGGCGGTCTCACATGCCACACGGCTCATCGGATCCTGCTCCATCAACGCGTCAAGCACCGCGTCCGAAATCTGGTCGCAGATTTTGTCCGGATGGCCTTCGGTAACAGATTCCGATGTGAATAATCTCTTCTCGCTCATACTATTCTCCTTCTGTCATTATTTTTCTCTTAACCGCAGCAATTATTCCGCGTATCCCTGAATTGACAACAATAACGAATCACGCGAGTGCGCATCGTTTTTTGCTTTATAGGAACGAAGTATCCTACAAAACAAAAAGGGTCCGCAAAAGCGGACCTGATATTGCATACCAAATCCTCTTATTGTTCGATTTCTCGCTCAACTTGGCACCTTCCTTTCTCAGGGGTTGCCGGACTTCTCAGAGTCTTTACTCTCCGTCACTCGGAATAAGAGAAAATTGTGAATATGAAACTGTAGCAACAGAATATAACATATTTACTGTCTTGTCAACATTTTTTTACCCGATGATGCTCTCCGCCTCCCGGATTACCTGCTCAAAGTTCGCACAGAAGGTGTCCCAGTCATCATGGATTACCGAAATATTGCCTTCCTTTGCCGCCATCTCATGCATACGCGCTTCCTCGCTGAAGTCCTCAGCACCGATGGTCTTGGAGGAGCTCTTTACCGCATGAACATATACCGCATAATTCTTCCAGTCCTCCTCCTCACGGCATTTCCTTAACTTTTCCTGATAATCCCTGCCCTCTGTGCAGTAATCATTCAGAATCTCAAGATATACATTGCGGTCATCGCCGCAGAATGCAATACCGGTTTCCTGATGAATCCACGGAGTCGTGCGCCCCGCAGGCTTCTTTTGCGCCTCTGTCTGTGCAGGCTTCTGTGCCTTTGTTTCTTCTGTCTTTGTTTCCTCTGCCTTTGGCTCTTCTACCTTTGTTTCTTCAGCCTGTGCCGCCTCCGGCTGCTTCTCCTGCGTAGTTTTGTCCTTTTTCATCCAACCAAATAATCCCATGCTCTTTTCCTCCTTATATGCTTTAAGGAAACACGGATGATATCAGCGTTTCCCTATAGTTACTCTGCCTCACTGTCATCCTCCGACTCCTTCATCAGCACCAGTTCCTTCGGAAGATACATCAGCAATGTGTTTTCAAGCTTCAAGGCATCAATCGGCTTTGAAATATAATCCACAAAGCCCTCCTTGATATACTCCTCGCGGCTTCCGGAAATCGCATTCGCCGTAAGCGCGATTACCGGAGTCTGCCTGTTCGGATTATCCTCCTCCAACTGCAGCCGGTGAAATGTCTCAATGCCATCCATCTCCGGCATCATGTGATCCATCAGAATCAGATGATATTTCTTCGCCCGCGTCATGCTCAGGCATTCCAGCCCGCTGCCCGCGGTATCCACTTTTATCTCTGTCCGCTTCAGTAAGCCCTTCGCCACCGCAAGATTCATACGGTTATCATCCACCACCAGAATCCGGGCATCCGGCGCATGGAAGGACTCCCTATACTGTTTGCGCGAAATGGTCTCCTGCTGATATGCCTGCTGCAGATTGCCAAGCGGAGCCTTATTCACGGCTGTCTGCGGAATCATTACGGTAAACTCACTTCCCTCGCCGTAGGTGCTTTCCACAATAATTTCACCTTTCATCATATCAATCAGGCACTTCGTAATTGCCATTCCGAGACCGGAGCCCTCAATGGTACTGTTTTTCTTCCGGTCAAACCGGGAAAACCGGTCAAAGAGATGTTTGACATCCTCCTCATGCATGCCCATGCCGGTATCCTGTACGCAAATCTTTAGCATAAACTTATCCGCACTCTGCCAACTGCCGAGCACCATCAGGGTGACACTACCCTTCTCGGTATATTTTATGGCATTTGTCAGCAGATTCGTCATCACCTGCTTAATGCGGACCTCATCACCAATCAGATTCGCAGGGAGATTTTCATCAATACTGACATTAAGCTGCAATCCCTTTTTATCTGCCTTTTCCCGAATCATCTGCACCTCATCGTTCAACAGTGATGCCAGATGATAGGTATTCTCGACCAGCTCCACATTGCCCGACTCCATCTTTGTGAAATCAAGAATGTCGTTTACCAGCGTCAACAGCATACGACTGGCATTTCCCACATTTACCGCATACTCCTTAATCTGTTGTTCCGTCCCTTCACGCAGAATCAGCTCGTTCATACCGATAATCGTGTTAATCGGCGTCCGTATCTCGTGGGACATGTTCGCAAGGAAGTTGTTTTGCGCCTGACTGACCGACAAGGCATCCTGCTTTTCACGTTCCATCTGCATGATATCCTGCCCCGCCTTAAAGGCAGCAATTGCAAGCAATGTGACAGTCGACACTGCAAGGGCCTCATTGTGACTTCCGCTGTGGTAAATTCTCACAATCTCATCAACACCTGCTGTCAGAAGCACACAGTACCCCACAAATACCAGGCGGTATTCTTTAAGCTTTTTGCTTCGGAAATCACGGAACATCCCCACCCCGATTGTCATAAATCCTAAAAAGATACAGCCATGGGTAATGAACATGGTATCCGAAAAATCCTTAATCCCTGTCATATGTAAAACACAATTGCTAATAAATACAAACAGGATAATAG
>CAMALD010000115.1 GCA_945836355.1 uncultured Lachnospiraceae bacterium
CCCTTTCTTGTCCCCTTTCCAAATATAAGCTATCATACCATATATTTATCTGCTTTTCAAATTATTTTTAGGATGATATTTTCCATAAGAAACACGATACCGCAGCACAGCAGCGCAACCTGAAACATGCTTGCACCAAACCATGCGGCCAGGATCCCGGCTGCAAAGGCAAGAATACCCGCAGTCTGCGACTGCGTGGCTGCTGTGACCGCCGGGAACGTCATCACCGCAAGTGTCACATACGGGACATAGTATAAAAAGGATTTCACATAGGTGCTTGTAATTTCCCTGCGGATCAGGGTAAGCGGCAAAACACGGATGGCAAAGGAGACCGCTGCCGCAACCCCAATGTATAAATATATATTATGTATCATGCGTTTTCCTCCTCCTTCACCGGAAATACTGCCGCCGCTGTTCCGGCAATCACTACGGTCAGCAGGATTGTTCTCAGGCTCTCCGACATACCCGCAAACCATTCAATGTGCGACGCGATAAAGCTGCATAGGAAGCTCACCAGCACCAGTCCCAGAACCACACGGTTTTTTCTCGCCGGCGGAATAATAATCGCGAGGAACATACCGTACAGTGCCACGCTTAATGCACTGACAATACTTGCGGGAAGTACATTTCCCGCCATAATTCCGCAGGCGGTTCCCGCTGCCCAGGCAGGCAGTGAAAGCAGCATTGCCCCGTAGGAATAATACGGATTCAGGCTCCCCCTTCCGGCAATCGATATTCCAAAAATTTCATCCGTTATGCCAAACCCTACCAATACCCGATGGTAGATAGGGGTTTTTGCTGCAAAGCGCTGGCTTAACACGCAGCTCATCAGTAAATATCTCGCATTTGTCACAAAAATAACAAATGCCATCTCCAAATATGACGAATCCGCTGCAATCACCGTAAATTCCGCATACTCCCCTGCTGACGCGTGGTTCAGTATCCCGGAAAGAAAGCCTTGCAGCGGTGTCAGTCCGACTCTTCTTGCCATGATGCCAAGAGAGAATGCGACCGCATAATACCCGAGTGCAATCGGAATCGCATCCCGCATTCCCTCCAGAAATACCCTGTTATTCTTTTTCATATTCATCCCCTGCCACATGACGCTTTTAACAAGTCTCCTTTGTCATTTTCTGTTTAGCTTATAGCCCATAACTGCTCCGACAATGCCTCCGACAATATGTGCCATATTGGAAATATTGTCCTTGAGCATCAGCCCGTCATACACCTGCTGCCCGATAAAGATTATGGCAACCAGAATCACCGTAATCGGAATCTCACCCTGACGAAACTCGGTAAAGGAAGTCAGGAGAATAAACGCAAAAACCACCCCGCTGGCACCGCATAGCGCCACATCAGGGAAGAAAATATAATTTACCAGGGCAGTAACCAGAGCCGTAACCGCTATTATCTCCACAATTCTCGAAGCGCCATGCTTTTCCTCCAGCATCGGCCCGAGCAGCAAAAGGTATGATGCGTTGCCAATAAAATGTGCCCATCCGCTGTGTCCCAATACATGGGTAAAAAAACGCACATAAGTCATCGGGTTTTTCAATGAAGAATGGTACGTCATAAATACCTGCGAATTACTTCTGCCGTTCGTGATATAATTCAGCAATGTCGCAATAAAGCATAAAAATACAAAGCTTAGTACGGTCGGTGCATTCAAAGTGATTTTAATTCTTCTGTGCATCTTGTGCATATCCTCCCTGAATTTCATTCATTTTCTCGACTACTCGTTTCTATCGCTTTCATAATATCGCAGCACCTCATCCCTCGCATTTAAAAACATGGCTGCCAGCGCCGGGTCAAAATCACTCCCCGCCCCCTCCTCAATAATCTGAAAGCACCTATCAATCGGCATAGCATCCCGGTAACAGCGTTTTGCCGACACAGCATCGAATACATCGGCAATCGCCATGATTCTCGCATGAAGAGGAATTTCTTCGCCCTTCAACCCGTCGGGATAGCCCCTTCCGTTCCACTTCTCGTGATGAAATCTTGCCACCTCATATGCAATCTGCTGGTATTCCGGTTCATCCAGCTCAGCAAAGGTCTCTCGAATGATTTCCCCTCCGGTCGCTGCATGCTCTTTCATAATGCGGTATTCCTCGTCTGTCAGACGCCCGGGCTTCTGCAATATGTAATCGGGGGTGGCTATTTTGCCAATATCGTGCATCGGAGCAGCATTTAAGACATCCCGGACATACCCCCGCGTCATCAGACCTGCATACGCGGGATTTTGACGCATCTGGTTCATGATAATCTGCACATAACCCTTGGTTCTGCGAATGTGACCGCCGGTGCTGTTATCCCTGTTTTCAACCAGAGTTGCAAATGCGGTAACCACTTCCTCATTATATTGCTGCAGACGCTTCAGGGCAGGATTTTCAAAGTTCATATACAATCCGACCAGAGTCAGCATCGGCACCAGAGAAGAAATCAGCACCTCCGGGTTCAAAATCTGTACTATGAGAATGCACAGCACAATCGCCATAAATGTGATGATGCTAAAGACCTTATGCTTTTCAAGCGTCTTGTGTTTGATACAAATCAGCAGAAACACGACCAGAAAATGAACCAGCAGTGACGTATAGCACGCAATCACCGAAATCCCCATGGAGTAATTCGTCGTTTTTCCCTCAACATAATATAGCTGGTTCAGGAAGACAAGAATGATGAACAGAAAAATGATGCCCGGTGCCAATAGTCCCGCCAGCATTTTTTTGCTTTGTACTCCAATGGTCTGACTAATTATATAAAGAAATATCAGCACGGTAACACTGTTCATCAAAACAAAGAAAAGACCGTGCAGCAGCCGGTTCACCCAGTCCGGCACAATATCCATGTGATTTACCGTCCACGCCGTTGCCCCGTCAAAGACAATTGCCCACATAACCACAGCTAACAAAGCATCAAATATTGGATTACAGGGCGTTTTTTTGTTCATGGTATCCTTAATATAGGATACCGTAAAATACAAGACAACCAGCAGACAACCAACCTGTAATTTAAATTCAAACATTTTTCCTCACTCATTCAAAAGATTTTTCATGCCTGTTCTACGAAGGAACAAAGCAGTCGTACCGTATCGCTTTTCCTTTCACAGTGTAACCCGGCTCTTTTCCGGCCAGCCACGCACCCTTCAGCGGACGCTTAACGATGATCCTCTGCGGGCGCATCTGCAGTGCCATTTCCAGAAGTGCATCTTCTTCCATACAGGGCTGTTCCAGCTTCTGAAGCAGCTGTAGTTTTTTATTGATAAGCCCGCTCTTTTTACGCGCCGGAAACATCGGATCAAGGTAGATTAGGTCCGGCTTTGGCAGCTGCTGCGGCAGCAGCTCTATGCTGTTGCCCTCAACCAGATGCATTCTACCTGCAATCTCTCCCAATACCGGATGCTTCCTTGCACGCCGCAGAGCATCCTTTAACAGTGCTGCAATGACCGGATTCTGTTCATACAGCGTCACTTCATACCCGCATGCGGCGAGCAGAAGAGCATCCTCTCCCATACCGGCGGTAGCATCCGCGGCAACCGGATGGACATCCTTTGTTTTTGCAACATGCACCAGCATTTCATGCTGTAAGCGCCCATCGCTGATGCGGTGCAGCATCTGTTCAAAATCTCCCCGGTAGCTCAGTCCGTATCCCGTCAAAGCTACTCCGTCAGCATCGACCAGCAGTGTCAGGTACTCCCCGGGACTCTCACTAACCGGAGCTCCCACACGCTTTGCCAGAGCAATGGCAGCCTCCTTTTGAGCTCCCCTTCCGATGCACACCACCAGCTTTTCCGAATCCTTCATCATGCCATCCTCTCAGGCGCAATTTGCGCAAAATGCAGAAACTCAGGACAGCCTTTCATCATATGATGCCGTTTCTTGCACTCATACATCCTCTTATCCGCTAAATCTACAACATCCCCTATCGCTTTTTGCCCTTCGCGAAATGCAGCAATTCCATAAGAAAATTCCAGCCGCAGCTCCTCTCCGGCACGCCCGGATACCTTATTGCATTCCTCAGTAATGTGAGCCACAAAAGCCTCTGCCTCATCGATACCGAGCGGCGTCAGAAGGATAAACTCATCCCCGGCATAACGGTAAAACAGGACTGCGTCAGGCTTGACCCGATTGACACATCGGACAAATTCAATCAGCAGCCGGTCACCTGCATTGTGTCCGAACCGGTCGTTTGTCTTTTTCAGATTGTCCAAATCGATAAATATCAACGAACCTGCCGTATTTTGATCTGCATATTCCTGGCCGTTGAGATGAAAGCTCTGCCTGTTAAGGCAATGGGTAAGCGAGTCATCCTCAAATTTTTTCCGGATTACATCATACCGGTTATCCACCTCCCGGATGCGGTACTGCTCCACAATCAGAAGGGATATTACAGCCTCCTGCTCCTCCCGATAATGCTCCAGCTCTTCAATATAGCTCATCAGCAGCTTATGATACGCCTCATCGGTAATGTTCTTTTTGTTATAAGCATCAATCATCGCCTTGTAAAGCATTGTCCGGTTTCCGAAAAAACTACTCGGATTCTCTCTGATGTATTCCGCAATCCGAAGCATATCATCAACCCGTCCCGCATCCAGCAGCCGGTTTAAAAATGTAATATGCGGCTGCAGGGTCTGTCTGGCAATCGTCTGCTTCTTTATGCCCGTCATCAGATTATCCATAATCCTCACATACTGCTCAATAGCGCTGTCTTTGTTCGTGCCGTGGGCGTCCACAAGCAGCACCGAAAACCATATCATCGGATACAGAGGTGCAACCTCCGGATTATCGGGATGCTCCTCCATGAGCTTTACCAGCTCGTTTCTGCTCTCGACGGCCTCCTCGATTCTGCCGCTATCCAGATAGATCATGGCAATGTTATTGGCACTGACCAGCCGCACCTTTAACGAATACTGTTCCTCCGCACCCGCGCCCATTTTGCAGCCCATCTCCGTGTATTCAATCGCCTTATCCGTAAGGCCTGTCTCCTTACATATGATAGCGAGAGAGGTATATACGGAAAGCAGCAAATCCTTGTTTTTCTCCGGGCTGTCGATTACCTTAAGACCATACTCCACCACCTTCGGGGTGAATCCAATACAAGTATAGAGAATATGCAGACCGTAATACGCCTCCATATTCGACTTGTCGCTGACATTCATCTGGACAATCCGGTTTCCGATATCCACCAGCTCACTGAAATAATCCCTGTTGGTGATAATCAGTGCAAGATTCGCTGTCAAATAGAATCTTGTCGAAAGCTCGGTCGGGGTTTGAATGTCTTCCATCGCCTCCCGGATGTCACAGACAGCCGCGTTCAAAATTTCCAATGTGCATATTCTTTTCTTAAATATTGCATGAAGCTCTTCTAATGAATAATTCATTTTGCTCTCCTGAATCTACTTACTGTTTTTGCTGCCACCGCAGGCACACAATCCGGACAAGAACAACCATACATAGCTATTATATGAATTACTCATATGTCTGTCAAGAAATCGTTCACCCTTG
>CAMALD010000116.1 GCA_945836355.1 uncultured Lachnospiraceae bacterium
CGCATGTCAGCTTTCGCTATCCGCGCTCCGAGCAGTATGTGTTAAAGGATATCAATCTGAAGATTTCCTCCGGTGAGCATTTGTCCGTGGTAGGTCTGAACGGTGCCGGAAAGACCACCTTTATCAAGCTGCTGTGCCGCCTCTATGATGTAACCGAGGGAGAGATTCGGATTGATGGTGTTAACATCAAGGATTATTCCGAGAAAGAGTACCGAAAGCTGTTTGCCGTGGTGTTCCAGGACTTTAAGCTGCTTGCCTTCAGTCTGAAGGAGAATATCGCTTTCGGTGAGGCGGCAGAGGAGGAAGAGATTCGGCGGGTACTGGAGCTGTCGGGCTTTTACGAGGATGCACAGAAGCTTCCCGAGGGGCTGGATACCATGCTGTACAAAAGCTTTGATGAGCATGGAACAGAGCTTTCCGGAGGGCAGCAGCAAAAAACGGCGATTGCCAGGGCGCTGTATCGAAATGCGCCAATCGTGATTCTGGATGAACCAACGGCAGCATTGGACCCGGTAGCGGAGTACGATATCTATTGCCATTTTGATTGTCTGGTAGGGAATAAGACAGCAATCTATATCTCCCACCGTCTGTCCAGCTGCAAGTTCTGTGACCGGATTGCGGTGTTTGCTGACAATACGATAAAGGAATATGGGACTCATGAGGAGCTGGTTCATAAGGAAAACGGAATTTATGCGGAAATGTTTGCTGCACAGGCGCAGTATTATGTTGACGCAGTCTGAAGCTTCCTGTCGGTGAATTATAGTAAAGACAGATTGATAACCGGTCAAAGCGCAGCGGATGAAAAAAGATATTGTCAGAGCCTTTTAAAAAATGTGAATGTGACAGGTCCCGGCAGAAGCAGACTGCCGGGACCATATTGTCAGCAGGTATAAATGAATTCGCCAAATGTTGCTGTGCCGCCGGTCTGCTCGGTCGCAAAATAGGTCAGTGCAAACCGGTATCCGGTGAAATGCTCCAGCATGAATCGCATCGTTTTGGCTACAGGTGCTTTCTGCCAGCCATTTCCCACATCATAGTAGAAGGTTGCCTGGTCGAGGGTGTCGGAGAACTCGGCATGAATCTTGAATCTGGCAACAGGCTCGGATATTTTTGCGAGCACGGTTACCTTGTCCTCCTCTGCTTTGGACGGCTTTTCCATATAGACAATGCTGTATCCTTCTGCCTCCGCACGCAGTCCGATAAAGCCGTACAGGTATTGGAGCGCGGTCAGCCCGGCGTAATCCCCCTTCTTCAGCTTCTCACCGTACACCGTTATTTCAGCGTCACAGGACGGCTCACACATTCTCTGGGTAAGGGAGTTTTTCGCCTGTGTCGGATCTGTGCAGAGCTTATCGGAGGTGAGAGAATAGGTGCCTGCCTCTGTATTCCTAGTAATCAGCTCCAAGGTTGGCTCATGATTGAACTGCCATAGATTGCGGAAGCCAAAGCAGGAATCCTTAAGCACGATTTCCTTAAAATCATCGCTGCCGACAAGCTGGTGAAAGTCGCTCTCACCGTATACACTTCGCTCTTCGGCTAATTTGCCATTGTTTCCGATGACCGGCCGCAGGTTGTCCCAGTGAAGTGGGATGAGATAAGGGATTCTGCCGCTGCCGCCCCTGTCCTGAAAGAGTATAGCGTACCAGTCCCCGTCCGGGGTATCAATGATGGCACCCTGCGCAATGCCTGCGTTCCGGTAGCCGCCATCATCGCAAAATACATCACCGCCGGTAAACTCGCCGTCCAGCGAATCGGACATAAAGCAGGCTTCTGTTCTGAACCATTTTCCTTCAAGGGAGTGGATAAAGAACAGGTAGTACATTCCGTTTATCTTGTAGAAATGAGTTCCTTCAAAGCCAAGGCCGTTCTTCGCCTCATCCCTGATTACCATCTTGTGGAAGCCACCTTCCTTAGGACCGGAAAGCTTCTCGTCCAGCTCGGTGACATAGATTTCCCGGTTGCCATAGGCAATGTAAACCCTTCCGTCATCATCAAACAATAGGGAGCTGTCATGATAAAAGCCCTTGATTTCCTTTCTTTCCCAGGCGCCATAGATATCCTGTGAAGTGAAAAGATATGTCTTGTGGGTGTCATTTGCGACAAAGCATATATAGAAGGTGCCCTTGTGGTAGCGGAAGCTTGCAGCCCACATGCCCGCGCCGTATATATTGCCGTCCTCAAGCTTTTGAGCAGGGGTGCTGTCCAGCCGGTCATATACATAGGTGGCGTGATCCCAGTGGACCAGGTCGGTTGAACGAAGAATCTCACATCCCGGCATAAAGTACATGGATGTGCTGAGCATATAATAGGTATCCTCCACCCTGATAATGTCTACATCAGGAAAATCAATGTTTAATAGTGGTTTATTCATTGCAATCTCCTTTCTAATTCCGGTTACCATATTCTAATATTATATATCTATTGAAATGCCGCAAACAATAACATATAATATTCTCATACTGACAAATCATCTGATAACAGAGGAGAGATAAGATGGAGCTTCATATGATTGGGCTTAACATAAAGCACGACCGGCATTTTGCGGTAGACAGACCGGAGGGTTCCGGGGATAACCTGCTTTTGATATTCAAGACGGAGGCTCTCGTATATCAAGATGGGAAGGAAATCCATGTTTTTCCTAACAGCTGTATCATCTACCGGAAAAAATCTCCACAGCTTTACTCTGCCTGTGCGCAGACATACTGCAATCATTTTCTTCATTTTGACAGTGGTGGGGATTCGGTATTTTCTGAGCTTGGTCTGCCCGTGGATACTCCGTTTAATCTGCAGAACATTGAAGAAATCGAAACCATTCTCCGGCTCATCAGCCGGGAACAGATTTCGACCTCCCCGCTCAGGGAGTCGAACGTCGGTCTTCTGCTTCCATTGCTGTTCAGCAAAATAGCGGAGAATCAAACGGAATATCATTCAATGGAATATGCTTGCAGACACCGGGAGGAATTGACACAGCTTCGTTCCGAAATCTACAGTACTCCCCGCAAGTATAACTCTGTCCGGGAGCTGGCAGCTGCGGTCAACTTAAGCCTCTCCTATTTTCAGGCATTATACAGTGCATATTTTGGCGTGAGCTGCTATGATGATCTGCTTGCGGCGAAAATTGCAAGCGGCAAAGGCTTTCTGGCTAACAGTAATCTTTCGGTGAAGGAGATTGCCTTTCTCTGCGGATACGAAAATGATACCTGTTTTATGCGGTGCTTTAAAAAGCGAATCGGGCTGACACCGTCCGAATACAGGCACAGGCTGCTGAAGGAATACTCCATGTGAAGGGGCTGTTATGCCTCCTTGAAAACCCGATTCGCCAAGACGGAACGAATCGAAAAAAGGGACGATATGCTAAGGGGTTAGTGTATCGTCTTTTTTTGTGCCTGTTTTAAGGAGTTCGGCAGTTTTCCTATTTTTTACTATCATTTTACAAGGGGATGATAGTTTTCATTACATGCGCATGTTATGCTTGTTTTGCAAAGCCGGTCTGCGGGGCGCAGAACGGCGGCAACGAAGTGCTTCCATCGATGTGGCACTTCAGATAGGAGGATGAAATGAAAAAGAAAAACAGAGCATTTGCATTGCTTCTCGGAGTCTGTCTTGGCGCCGGCTTACTTCCCGGCAGTCAGATTAGGGCAGCGGAAAACACAAATGTGCCGGAAGCAGGGAAGGGTGACATTGTCATAATTCATACGAATGACAGTCACAGCAGAGTTGACACGAACATGGGCATGGCCGGTGTTGCAGCTTTGAAGGAATACTATGAGGCGACGGGCGCACAGGTGCTGCTGGCAGATGCAGGTGATACCCTGCACGGACTGCCTTTTGCCACGGTGGAGGAAGGCAGCAGCGTGGTGGATGTCATGAATCTGGCGGGTTATGATGTCATGACGCCGGGAAACCATGATTTCAATTATGGCTCAGAACACTTGCTGGAGCTGCGCGAGGAGATGGAATTTGAGCTGCTGGCTGCCAATGTAAAAAATGCAGAGGACGGAACAGACTTTGTCAGCCCGTACACAATACTCGAGAGGGATGGTGTAACCCTTGGTTTCTTTGGTCTGGTAACGGAGGAGACCACCTTCAAGACCAACCCGGAGAATATCGAAACGCTGCAGTTTACAGACCCGGTAGCAGCGGCAGAAGAAATGGTTTCTTATCTGCAGGACAGAGGGGTGGACTATATTATTGCAGTCACACATCTTGGGACGGATGCATCCAGTGAGGTGACTAGCGAGCTGGTTGCAAAAAATGTGGATGGTATTGATCTGATCATTGACGGGCACAGCCATACGGCGTATGAGAAGGGCTGCCCTGTTGGAGATACCCTGATTGTCAGCACCGGTGAATACATGAATGCCGTCGGAGTGGTGGTAATCAGCGATGATGAGCTTTCCGGGACACTGGTTACTGCGGAGGATTTTCCTCAGAAGGACGAAGAAACCCTGGCGCTGATTGCTGATATCAATATGAGACAGGAAGAAATACTCTCCGAGGTGGTCGGAACGACTGCGGTCACTCTGGATGGAGAGCGTCAGACAAACCGTACCGGGGAGACAAACCTCGGAAATCTGACCGCCGATGCAATGCGCTATGCAACCGGTGCAGACGTAGCCATTACCAATGGGGGAGGCATACGTGCAACGATTGTAGCCGGTGATATTACAAGAAGAGATCTGGTAACGGTATTTCCGTTCGGCAATTATGTTGTGACGAAGGAACTGACCGGCGCTGAGCTGCTGCAGGCATTGGAAAACGGGGTCAAGGCGTATCCGGAGAGCTTGGGAGGCTTTCCGCAGGTGTCCGGTATCAGCTTTACCTTTGATGCTGCAAAGCCGGCGGGTGAGCGCGTTACCGGCGCTATGGTAAATGGCAGTACGCTTGACCGGGAGGCAGTATATCTGGTAGCAACAAATAATTTTCTTGCAGCAGGTGGGGATGAATATACCGTATTTGCTGATAAGCCGGTGCTTAATGAATATGCTTCGTTGGAGGAGGTTGTACTGACCTATCTTCAGGAGGTGGGAGAGATTCCACAGACAGAGGGAAGAATCACGGCAGAGACAACGGAAGCTGCTGAAAAAGAGACGGAGGTCCCGGAGCCGGAAAAAGAAGATACCGATAAGAACAAGGAGGAGGCTTCCGATTGGTATACCGTAGTCAGGGGAGATTACTTAAGAAAAATTGCTGTGAAATTCTATGGAGCAGAATCGCTCTGGAAAAAGATTTATGAGGCAAATAAGGATAAGATTCAGAATCCGGATCTGATCTATGCGGGCATGAGATTACTGATTCCGTAAGAGAATGCCGGGGCAGACAAATCGCATCCGGGCTCGCGAAGGTCTCTGGATGCATTCATGAAGGG
>CAMALD010000117.1 GCA_945836355.1 uncultured Lachnospiraceae bacterium
ATTTCATTTACCGGGGTTACGCTATAACTATCCGGTAAATATGTTCCTTGTGAGCATGATGGAGCAGTATCCCGATTTCTTTTATGAGAATGTCGAAATCGGTTCCTTTTACGGGGAATTTCCGACATCTCTGTGGGGCGGCGGGAGATTTTGTAACGGCGACCAGTGCGGCTCTGCATTCATCCGGTATGTGATAAAAAACATCAATGCACATGGAATTCCGGTGCGTTACACATTTACGAATCCGGGATTAAGGCAGAAGGACCTGAGGGACGAATACTGCAATTTCTGTATGGATGCGGCCGACAACGGCATGAACGAAGTGCTGGTTGTGAGCCCGGTTTTGGAAGAGTATATTCGCAAAAAATATCCGAAGTTTAAGATAAACAGCTCCACGTGTAAGGAAATCAAGGATATTGACGCTCTGAATGCGGAGCTTGCCAAAGATTATGCGCTGGTTGTGCTGGATTACAACTTAAATAATCAGTGGGATTTGCTTGAAAAAATTGAGGACAAGGGGCGCTGCGAGCTTTTGATCAATGCCTGCTGTGTGCCGAATTGTCCGAGAAGGGGCGACCATTACAAATGCATAGGGGAGCAGCAGAGAATCGTCCTGTCAAACCGGAAGCTGCCGCAGAACATGCATAAGCCGATTCCGGGGTGGTACTGTGAATACGGTGATAAGAACAGTCTGTACACGATTCAGAACTATACGACCTTTATCTCACCGGAAGCAATCTTTGAGAAATATGTGCCTATGGGCTTTCGCAATTTTAAGCTTGAAGGAAGAACAGGCAATGTATTTAACCTGATTGACCAGTATTGCCTGTGGATGATGAAGCCGGAGAAGCGTGATGAAGGCAGATTTATGCTGATTACCAATCTTCAGGCTGCAAAGATAATCACGGTTAACCACCCGAGACCGGAAAAGTGGCCGTAAATCAGGCGATAATGCGAATAAGAATTCGTAAGAAAGGAATGGAACAAAGATGAGAAAGAGACTTTTGGCACTAATCACAGGCGTCAGCTTGCTCGTCGGACTTGCTTCATGCGGGAAAGAGACCGTGCAGCCTGTAGAGCCGACCAAAGAGACGGAAGCAGCCCCGACAGAGGCGGCATCTGCGGATGGAACACCGACTGACGCGGCACCGACAGCTATTGAGCCGACCGAAACAGCACCGACGGAAGCGACACCGACAGAAACCCCGGCGGCGCCGACACCGGAGCAGGAAAAAGAGGACGAGACGAAGGTGACGGATGGCGCTTTGTTCCGTGACATCGAGCGTACAAGCTGCTATAAGGGATTAAAGTACAATAATCCGCTGATTACGCAGGCATTTGGCGCAGATCCGTATGCTATGGTTTACGGGGACACTCTTTATGTATATATGACTGCCGATGTATTTGAGAAGAACAGTGCAGGAATCATAGGGGAAAATACCTACGGCAAGATTAAAGGTATCCGTGTGATTTCTACAAAGGATATGGTAAACTGGACCGATCACGGCGAAATACATATTGCAGGAGTGAACGGCAGTGCAAAGTGGGCGCACAATTCCTGGGCACCGGCTGCTGCGTGGAAGAATATTGACGGCAAGGATCAGTTCTTCCTGTACTTTGCGGATGGCGGCGGAGGAATCGGTGTGCTGCAGTCGGATTCTCCTACAGGACCGTTTAAGGATCCAATCGGCAAAGGTCTCATTACAAGATCCACGCCGAATTGTGCGGATGTATTATGGCTTTTTGACCCGGCAGTCCTTGTAGATGATGACGGAAGAGCCTACATCTATTTTGGCGGCGGCGTGCCGCAGGGCAAGGAAGCACATCCGATGACCGGCAGAGTGGCAGAGCTTGGCGATGACATGATCAGTATCAAGGGAGAGCCGCAGCTGATTGATGCACCGTATCTGTTTGAGGATTCCGGCATACACAAGTATGGCAACAAGTACTATTACACCTACTGCACCAACTGGTCCGTAGATGCAGACGGAAAGGCTACCTATGGCTTTAATAACGCAGAGATTGCCTGCATGGTCAGTGACAGTCCGATGGGACCGTTTGAGTTTAAGGAGACCATTCTGGATAATCCGGGCAAGGCATTTGGGCTTTATGGCAACAACCACCACTGTGTCTTTGAGTTTAAGGGTGACTGGTACATCACCTACCACACCAGAGTGTTAGAGCAGGCGATGAAGGTGGAGAAGGGTTATCGCTGCACCTTTATCAATAAGTTTACAATGCAGGAGGACGGCACCATCGGCAAGATTAAGCAGACCAGAGACGGCTGTGAGGCTCTGGACAATCTGAATCCGTATCAGACCGTCAATGCCTGCACATTCTCCCATCAGGCAGGTCTTGAGGTGACAGGCTCCGAACCGATCAGCAATTATTTCGGTTCCGGCGACATGGCACTCACCTCCATTGATACCGGTGATTTCTTCAAGGTATCCAATGTGGACTTCTCATACCGGGAGCCGGATTCTATCACCATGAACATTCGCAAGAGCGCGGAGCTTACCGAGGATTGTGTGATTGAGTTGCGCCTTGACAGCTTCCAGGGAGATGTCATCGGCTATGTACATGTGGCAGAGCTGTTGGACAGTGTGGGCATAGCAGATGAGTTTACCGAGGTAACTGCAGAATTAAAAAAGAAGCCTGATGGCGTGCACAATCTTTACATGACCTTTAGCGGCAGCGGCTATGAAATTCTGAATTGGAGGTTTAACGGAGCAGAAGTGAACTGGTATGATGATATGATTGAAACCTCCCTGATCTCTACCGGAGATAACGGTCGACTGGAAAAGGTAATGGCAAAGCTTGCAAACGGCGAGACCGTCAATGTTGCGTTTATCGGCGGTTCCGTGACAGAGGGTGCAGGTGCGGCGAAGATTACCGAGTCCTATGCGGATCAGGTGATTGCAAGACTGGAAAAGCTGTACCCGCAGGCAAATATCAATTATGTGAATGCCGGACTCGGCGGTACTCCGTCCCCCCTCGGCATTATGCGTTATCACAGGGATGTCACGGATAAGCTGGGAATCGAGCCGGATCTGCTATTTATTGAATTCTCCGTAAACGACTATCAGGAGGCAACGAACGGCAGAGCCTTTGAGAGTCTGATAAGGGCTGCACTTAACGAGAATGAGAATACCGCGGTATGCCTGGTATTTGCAGTGTTTAAGTCCAAGTGGAACATGCAGGATAATTACATTCCGATGGGTAAGCTCTACGGCCTTCCGATGGTCAGCATCAAGGACGGCACCAAGCTGCCGTTTGAGAAAAAACAGCTGACCGATGCAAAGTTTTTCTCGGATGAATTTCATCCGACTTCCTACGGTCACGGTATTATGGCAGACTGCATTGCCTATATGCTCACCGAGGCTGCAAAGAAGGAGGTACCGGCGAGTGTTGCGGCAGTTCCGGAAAACAATGTGACCTCCAACGCATTTGAGGGAAGTCTGCTGGTGACTGCAGCTGATGCGAACGGCTGCGAGATCAATGCGGGCAGCTTTAGCGCAAAGGATACCTCCGTTCATGGATTCATGAGAACCGGTCAAAGCGCATTCCCGGACAACTGGATGCATGCTAAAGATAGCGGAAATGATGAATTTTCCATCAAGCTGACTTGCAAGAACATGCTCATTAACTATAAACAGAGCAGTTCTTCCGAGGCAGGAGCAATCGCAGTATATGTGGACGGTGAGTTTGCAAAGGAGATTAACTGCTACAATGCGGGCGGCTGGAATCAGTCCATCGTAGAGCTGGTACTTGATGAGGATGTCGCAGCGGAGCATACGATTACCTTTCGCATGAAGGAAGGCGACGAGGAGAAGACCTTTACCATCCTTGCATTGTCCTATACGAAATAAATGATATAAACAGAATTGAAGAAATTCAAAGTATGTTGAGCGGGAGGTTTTCATGAAAAAACAGGCATTTAATCCGTATCTGCCGTCATGGGAGTATATCCCGGACGGCGAGCCGTATGTATTTGACGGCAGAGTATATGTATATGGTTCTCATGATTTTGCAAACGGTCATGTATTCTGCCTTGGCGACTATGTGTGCTGGTCTGCTCCGGTAGATGACCTTGGCGACTGGAGATATGAGGGCGTGATTTACGACAAGTGCGCCGACCCGTTTAACAGGGACGGCAGAATGTGTCTGTATGCACCGGATGTGACCGTTGGTCCTGACGGCAGATATTATCTGTATTATGTATTGGACCGCGTGTCCGTTGTATCGGTTGCGGTATGTGACACGCCGGCAGGAAAATATGAGTTCCTCGGATATGTGCATTACAAGGACGGCACCAGACTCGGCGAGCGTCCGGGGGATGAGCCGCAGTTTGACCCGGGGGTGCTCACCGAGGGCGATAAGACCTATCTTTTTACGGGCTTTTGCGGAAGAGGGGACAAGAGCAGGCACGGCGCCATGGCTACCGTGCTTGGACCGGATATGCTGACCATCGAGGAGGAGCCGGTATTTGTGGCTCCGGGCTCAGAGTATTCGCAGGGCACCGACTTTGAGAATCATGCTTTTTTTGAGGCACCGTCCATCCGCAAAATCGGTGACACCTACTATTTTATCTATTCCTCTGAGGTAATGCATGAGCTTTGCTACGCCACCAGCAAAAAGCCTACCGGGGGATATGTGTACGGCGGAGTCATCGTCAGCAACTGCGATCTGCATATTGACAGCTATAAACCGGCAGATATGCCGGCAGCTTACGGTGCAAACAACCACGGAAGCATTGTTCAGATTAACGATGACTGGTATATTTTCTATCATCGTCATACCTACGGCACCTGGTACAGCAGACAGGGCTGTGCGGAAAAGCTTACCATTTTGCCGGACGGCACCATTATGCAGGCGGAAATCACCTCGTGCGGTCTGAACGGAGGACCGTTGAAGGGGGAAGGCGAGTACCCGACCTATCTGGCGTGCCACCTGTTCACGAAAACGCCGAGCATCTATGTCGGCGCGCCATCCAGCCCGAGAATTGTGCAGGATGGTAAGGACGGTGATGAGTGTACCGCTTATCTGACTAATATCACCGACGGCGCGACGGCAGGCTTCAAGTCCTTTGATATCAAAGGCCTGAAGGAGATTGCGATTGATGTGCATGGCTATATGAACGGCGTATTCCATATCAAGACCCGCTGGGACGGCGAGAGCATCGGCGATATCCGCGTGTCCAATTCAAATATCTGGGAACGCTTTTCCACACCGGTCAGCCTTCCGGATGGCGTGTACGATTTGTACTTTACCTTTGAGGGCAGCGGAAATGTCGGAATGAAGTCCTTCACATTGATTTGCGGGTAAATAAACAGCGGCATGCCGCCTGCACAAA
>CAMALD010000118.1 GCA_945836355.1 uncultured Lachnospiraceae bacterium
TATTAATTCAGACAACGGAAAAATATGACTATTTGATAGATTGCAATATAACAATCTGACATGAGGTGAAAAAATGGACATAGCATCGTTAGTGGGTCTTTTGATGGCCTTGGTACTGGTTATTTTCGGTATCACAGCGGATGACGGTTTCGGCGCGATGATTGGTTTCCTGGACCGCAACTCGGCACTCATCACCTTCGGTGGTGCATTCATGGCTATGCTTGCAACACAGTCTAGCATTCCGGCTTTTATTAAAAAGCTGAAATCGATGAGCCTGATTTTTAAAGTCCGTACGGTCAATGAGCTTGAGACGATTCAGAATGTTATCAAGCTTTCCAATGTGGCAAGAAAGGATGGACTGTTGCAGCTTGAGGAAATGGCGAACGGTATGGATGATGCCTTTATGAAAAAGGGGCTTCTGCTTATCGTGGACGGCACGGACCCGGAGCTGGTACGCAGTATTCTTGAGACAGATCTGATGTGTATCGAGGAGCGCCATAAAGAAAATATTTCGTTCTGGGAAGCGCTTGGTGCGGCAGGCCCTGCATGGGGTATGATCGGAACCCTGATCGGACTTATCAACATGCTGGGTTCTCTGGAAGATGTGTCAACTGTCGGTCCTGCCATGTCGGTTGCACTTGTCACGACATTGTACGGTTCCCTGCTTGCTAACTGGATATGTACACCGGTGGCAAATAAGCTAAAGGCAAATCACAGCTTGGAGATGAAAGAGAAGGAGATTCTCGTTGAGGGTCTTCTGTCAATCCAGGCGGGAGAGAACCCTCGTGTAATTGAGGAAAAACTGAAATCGTTCCTTGCCCCGGGCAGGAGAGAAGATCTGAACCAAAACGAAGGTGGTGAGGAAGTTGGCTAAAAAGCAGAAGCAGGAGGAACAAGCTGCCGGTTCTCCGGCGTGGATGGCAACCTTCTCGGATCTCATGAACCTGCTCCTGTGTTTCTTCGTACTTCTCTTTTCCATGTCGAGCGTTGACGAGGCAAAGTTTGAGGAATTGGCCAATGTTCTTTCCAGCAGACTGAGCATTTTCTCGGGAGGACGTCCTTCCATCGGACAAGGTCAGCTCATCAATACCGGTGTTTCTCAGCTCAATGAACTGGATGAATACATAAACAGTATGGGACAGACCTCGGAGCAGACCGGGGAGGATGTGATGAATCTTCATGAGAAAATCGAGGAGATGAACCGTGAAGAAACCGAAGACATGTATGATAAGATTTCTTCGATGAGCAGTGAGTACAATCTTGACAAATATATGGATATCGGTATGGATGAGGCCGGCGGCAGATATATCACCATCGAAATCAGCGGAAATCTGCTGTACGCTTCGGGAAGTGCCGAGCTGACGGCGGATGCACTGCCGATATTTTCCCGCATCGGTGATGTTCTGAAACAGTATCAGGGGTATCGGATTGCGGTGATTGGTCACACCGATAATGTGCCGGTTTCTTCAAAGAGCCGGTATGGGAGCAACCGAGAGCTCTCGAGTGCCCGCGCGAATGCTGCGGCGGATTATCTGGTGGAGAAAAAAGGTCTGAATCCGGCAGATATTGAATGCATCGGTATGGGTGAGTTCTCGCCGATTGCCGACAATTCGACCAAAGAGGGCAGAGCGCTGAACCGCCGAATAGAGATTCGGATTTATAACTCGTTAAACTCTGACTGACCGGAGAAGGGAAGCTCCGGAAAATAAAAAGATGGAGGCTTTGCATGAAGAAGAATATTCTTACAATTATCGTTCTTGCGGCGACGTTGGTCAATTTGACACTGAACGCTCTGATGCTGTTTGTCTATTTGCCAAACGCGCAGAAGATGAACACATTGATTACAAAAATCTGTCAGGTGATTGAAATGGAGCTGGAAAATCCGATTCCGACACAGAAGGAGCCGGAAGTGCTGGCAACCGATCTGGAGGCCTATGTGGTCGGCACCAATATGACCATCAATCTTACCAAGGGCAGCGACGGAAAACAGTATTATGCGCAGGTTACTGCAACGGTTATGCTGAATAAAAAGGCAGAGGATTACGCGACAATTTCACCTTTGATGACTTCACAGGTGGAGAGCATCAAGGAGATTATTTCAAGAGAAATCGGAAAGCTGACCAATGAGAATTTCATTGAGAGTCAGGAGGCAGCCAAGGCAAAGATTCTGGATGCCCTGCGCACTGAGTACGGTACGGAATGTATCTACCGTGTGGTATTCGGAAATTATACCTGTATGAATTAACGGAACAGATAACAGAAATGTAATTGTGGAATTGAGGTAACAACAGGATGGGCGACGTCTTATCACAAAGTGAAATAGACAACCTCCTCGCCGCATTAAGCAGCGGTGAGCTGGATGCAGATGAATTTAAAGACATTGGTGAAAAGTCAGTCAAAAACTACGACTTTCAGCGTCCTTCCAAATTCTCGAAGGAGCATTTAAGAACGCTGGAAAATATCTTTGAGCATTTTGGCAGACTGCTGTCAACCAATCTTCCGGCGTATCTGCGAAAGAATGTATCTGTGGAGGTTATGAACTCGGAGGCGGTAATTTACCAGGAGTTTACCAATGCGCTTTCCAACCCGGTGCTGCTGGGAATTATTGATTTTGCTCCGCTGGAAGGAAATGTGGTCATTGAGCTTGCACAGAATCTGGGCTATGCCATCGTGGACCGAATGCTTGGAGGTGAGGGAAATCCGCTTGAAAAATCGAGGGATTTTACGGAGATAGAGCTGGTTATCATTGAGAGAATATTCATCGTTATCACCAATATGCTCTCAGAGCCGTGGGCGAATGTAGTAAAGATCTCGCCGCGCTTGACAAGGATTGAAACAAACTCCCAGTTTGCCCAGATTATTTCACCTTCGGATATGGCGGCAATCGTGACGATGAATGTCAAGATTGGCACGGTGGAAGGTATGATGAATGTATGTATTCCGTATGGCTGTATTGAGAGTGTCATTGATAAACTGAATACGAAATTCTGGTATGCATCCATGCAGACACTGGATGACAAAAGCTACAAGGATGTCATCGAGGTGGCGATTTCAAGGGCACGTGTTCCGGTGCGTGCGGTATTGGGAAAAAGTACAATTTCACTGAATGATTTGCTAAATATGCAAAAAGGTGATATTATAAAGTTGAATTCCCGAGTCGACGAGGAGATGGATATCTATATCGGAAATATCAGGAAATTTACTGCAATGCCGGGTTCAGCGGCAGATTCCTATGCAGTGAAAATAACAAATATTATACGAGAGGAGGAGTAAGAACGTCATGGATGGGATGTTGACACAGGACGAAATCAATGCCTTGCTGACAGGGATGGAGTCCGGAACGATACCGGAAGCTGATTCCGGCGGGGGCACCTCACGGGTTATATCAAATGCAGATGAAGTGCTCAATGATGCAGAGAAAGATGCGGTCGGCGAAGTATCCAACATAAGCATGGGTACAGCAGCAACAACATTATCTTCCCTGGTAAATCAGAAGGTTAATATCACTACCCCGGTCGTCACATACGCAACCTGGGATGATTTGACTAAAAACTACGATAAGCCATGCGTTTTTATTCAGATATATTATAAAGAGGGCTTAGACGGAACCAATATTCTGGTTTTGAAGGAAAACGATGTTAAGATTATTACGGATTTGATGATGGGGGGGGACGGCACCAACATCTCCGGGGAGCTTTCAGAACTGCACTTAAGCGCAATCAGTGAGGCAATGAACCAGATGATGGGTTCTGCCGCAACATCAATATCTTCGATGTTGGAGAAGAAAGTAGATATCAGCCCGCCAAGCGCTGATGTGGTTGACCTGAATGATGTTATTAACGAATCGGATGTTTCGGATTTCCTGAAGAACAAATTTGTCAAAGTATCCTTCCGCATGGAAATCGGAACATTGATTGACAGTGAACTGATGCAGTTATACCCGTTTGATTTCGCGAGGGATCTTTATAAGAAGTTCGTGAAATATACCGGTGTTGATGAGAGCGAGGCAAATGCAATCGGAAATGTATCATCCGCATCCGGTTCTGCACCTGCACCAAACAGTACGGCACCGGCGCAGCAGGGAATACCACAACAGGGCATGCCGATGCAGCAGGGAATGCCGAATATGGGCGGTATGGGAATGCCGCAGATGATGCCGAATATGGCCGGCATGGGAATGCCGCAAATGATGCCGCAGATGCAGTATCAGCCGCAGGAGGTTAATATTGCACAGGCCCAGTTCCAGCCGTTTATGATGGCGGGAAGCCCGCTGCTTCAGACGGAGCATATTGATTTGCTTTTGGATGTGCCCCTCGAGGTTACGGTAGAGCTTGGGCGAACGAGCAAATCAATAAAAGAAATACTTGACTTTGCCCCTGGTACTATCATAGAATTAAATCGGCTGGCGGGTGAGCCGATAGATGTGCTTGTAAACGGTAAGTATGTTGCAAAGGGTGAGGTTGTAGTTATCGAAGAGGCTTTTGGTATCCGGGTTACAGAAATTATTAAGGATAAGTAGCATTCGGAAACTATAAATATTATTAAGCAAAGAGGAGAGATGAGACATGGCGAAAAACATTTTGGTTTGTGATGATGCAGCATTTATGCGAATGATGATTAAGGACATCCTTACAAAGAACGGATATAACATTGTAGGTGAGGCTGAAAATGGTCTGAAAGCGTTCGAGAAGTACAATGAGACGAAACCGGATCTGGTTATGATGGATATTACCATGCCTGAGTGCGATGGTATCCAGGCTCTGAAGAAGATTAAGGCATCCGACCCGAATGCAAACATTATTATGTGCTCCGCAATGGGTCAGCAGGCAATGGTTATCGAGTCCATTCAGTCCGGTGCAAAGGATTTCATTGTAAAGCCGTTCCAGCCGGATCGTGTGCTTGAGGCAGTCAAGAAAGCAATCGGCTAAGTGAAAAGAGGAATGAAATGCTGTTTTTATTGACAGAGAATACAAGATACACGAATGTATTGCAATTAATCGGCACATTGCTTGTGTTCATTATTGTAATTGCAGCATGCTATTTTGTTACCCGCTTCGTCGGGGGAAAGCAGCTTGCGCAGCAGAAGAACAGTAATTTTGATGTGCTGGATACGATGCGCTTGGCGCAAAACCGATATTTGCAGATTGTGCAGGTGGGAAAACGTTATTTTGTGATTGCAATCAGTAAGGACAATATTTCATTGATTTCCGAGCTGCAAGAAGAGGATATTGTCTGCCGAAGACAGAACAGACCAAATCAAGCAGGATTTCAGGATATTCTGGCAACTTTCCGGAAAAAGAAAGCCGCTGATGTCCGGGAGGATGCTCCTGCCGCATCGGAAGAG
>CAMALD010000119.1 GCA_945836355.1 uncultured Lachnospiraceae bacterium
TTGTCAGAAAATGTGTCAAAACATCCTGAAAAATCAGGAACAAGTGAGAGCAAGCTGACAATGAACAAACCTCTAGCACACAGCAGTGGGAGACACGGATACAAAATGCGAAAACTCAAGCTTTTCAAACGTTAGTTTTTCCCTGATGGAATAAACAAGGATTTTTCACAATTTCAACATCCTTTTTTAATACTTTTGTATTAAAATGCTTTCATAACATAAAGCAATTCTCCCTGCCGCCGCAAACAGCACAGCAGGGTTAACAGAAAGGACGGAGTATCCCATGAGAAAAAAAGCATTCGTTTCACTGATTTGCACCGCAATGATATTAAGCGGCTGCGGAGCAGATTCTAACACCACAGATTTTCCGGCACCAAGCACTCCGGTCACTGCACAGACCGATGACACAGGGGCTGCAGATTCCCCGTCAGCCACACCCTCCGCAGACAGCACTGCCAGAGACGACGCCAAAGCAGACGAACCGGGCAATAACTCCTCCGGCGGGAATGCCGCAGCACAGGGAAACACCGACACCGCCGCTTTCTCCGCAGCGGATATCGCTGCCATTACCGCCTCATCCGTGATTGACCGCACGAATATGTTTACAAACCGAGATTCCCGCACCGAATACGATGAAGCTGAGGTGATTCGTATCTCCTTAAGCGATAGCGGCATTGTAACCGATTCCGCGAATGTTACTGTGGAAGGCTCCACAGTAACAATTACCGGTGAGGGCTCCTATCTGATTACCGGCAGCCTGTCCGACGGCATGCTCTTCGTGGATACCGACAAAGCAAACAAAGTACAGCTCATCCTTGCAGGGGTAAGCATCTCCAATGACGATTCCGCTGCCATATATGTGCGCCAGGCTGACAAGGTATTTATCACACTTGCAGAAGGTACCGAAAACACCTTAAAGAACGGTGGCACCTATACCGCAATTGACGAAAATAACATTGACTCCGTTATCTTCTCGAAAAAAGACCTTACGATAAACGGAAACGGCACGATGAATATTCAGGCAGATGCAGGACACGGAATCGTTTCCAAAAAGGATCTTGCGATAACCGGAGGCACCTGTTATATCACTGCAGCTTCCCACGGTATCTGCGGTAAAAACAGTGTCCGCATTTTAGACGGGTCCTTTGACATTACTTCCGGTAAGGATGGCATTCACGCAGAAGACGCCGATGATGCCGCCGCAGGCTTCGTATACATTGCAGGCGGCACCTTCCGCATTCAGTCCGAGGGAGACGGCATCAGTGCAGCGGTTGAGCTTTTAATCGATGCCGGTGATATTTCCATCATCTCCGGCGGCGGAAGCGTTAACGCACCTGTCCATATAGATGAATTTGGCGGTTTTGGAGGCGGTCCGGGCGGCTTCGGCGGTTTCGGCGGCGGTCCGGGAGGCTTTGCAGGAAATAATCCGGAGAACGCCGGTAACGCAAATGACTCCTCTACTCAAACAGAGTCTGCTTCCGAAACCTCCGAAAGCCAGAAAGGAATCAAAGCCTCCGGCAATATCACCATTGCAGGCGGCACCATAGCGATAGACGCAGCAGATGATACCTTGCACGGCGCATCTGACCTGCTTCTTCTTGACGGCAGCTTAACACTCGCAAGCGGCGATGACGGTATTCATGCCGACTCCGGTGTCATCATAAATAGCGGCTCTATCGATATCACCACCAGCTACGAAGGACTTGAAGCGCAGAATATCTATATTCTTGGCGGCGATATTGCCATTGTATCTTCCGATGATGGTCTGAATGCAGCCGGCGGAAATGATGGTAGCGGCATGGGCGGTTTCCGGGGCAAAGACCAGTTTGCTTCCCAGGAAAATGTTGCAATTCTCATTTCAGGCGGCAAGCTATATGTGAATGCCGGGGGCGACGGTATCGACTCTAATGGCTCCCTTACCATATCCGGCGGGGAAATTGTCGTGGATGGGCCTACGAACAGCGGTAACGGCGCACTGGACTATAACGGTACTGCAACCATTACCGGCGGAACAGTGATTGCCATCGGAGCATCCGGCATGGCAGAAAACTTTGGCTCCACTTCCACACAGGGCTGTATTCTATACAACACCTCCTCATACACAGCCGGTACTCAGATTGAACTCTTAGATTCGGACAGGAATGTGCTTTGCTCCCACACCGCGGCAAAATCATTTAATTCCTTGGTAGTCAGCAGCCCTTCCATCGTACAGGGAGAAACCTACACCCTGAACATCGGTATCAACTCTGCTGAAATCACGATGACCAGTCTTACCTACGGCTCCGGGTCCGGCATGGGTGGCTTTGGCGGCTTCGGTGGTGACCGCGGTAATAAGGGCGATAAGGGAAACAAAGGCAAGCAGACTCCTCCGGATGTTTCCAGCTTTCCTGAATTCCCGGGGGACACCAATGTACCTTCCGGCGAGAAGCAGGATCTTTAACTTTTTTCAGAAATGTGCAGCTTCATTATTTTCCGCTGCACTCACAAAAAAGGCTCAACACCTAACTTTTTGCAAGGTGTTGAGCCTTTTCCAAATAAATTCAATAGCGGAGATGAAGGGATTTGAACCCTTGCGCCGTTTCCGACCTACCGCATTTCGAGTGCGGACCCTTCAGCCTCTTGGGTACATCTCCATTGTTTTCCTGCAGAAAAACTGCTTTAATAAGATACCACATTTTCTGCTGTTTTGCAAGCCCTAAATTCTTGAGTTTCCATTTTTTTAACTGCTTTTTTACCACCGGCCTTTGCTGCAAGCCGGAAAATGCTGTGCCGGCCTGCTTTCAGTCGTTTTCAGTATTTACATTGCAAACCGCACAATCATCAACTCTACTGCAAGCTGCTCCTGAAGCTGACCCGTCTTGACCTGCTCCTCGGTCTCGACTCCGTACCGTACTGCCTCATGCAGTCTGTCGACATCAAACGCACGCGCCTGGGCTGCATATTTCCCGACTGCAAACGGGGGTACACCTACAGTCTTAGCAATCGCCGAAGAAGGCATCCCTTCCCCGCCAAGCTGCTTCACCTGCAGCAATATATTGAACTGGCGCAACATTAAAAACAGAATAGACATCGGCTTCTCCCTCAGCACCAGCAAATCATGATACAGAGCCAGCGCTTTTTTCGGATTGCGCGAAGCCACCTCATCAATCATCTGAAAAATCTTTCCGCTAATCTGCTCGGTACACACCGCATCGATATCCTCCACGGTAATCACATCACGCCCCCAGGTATACCCTATTAATTTCTCCACCTCGGTCCGGATATTTTCCATGTCGGAGCCGACCTTTTCCAAAAAATAGGTCATGGTCGCATCGGTAATCTTCTTTTCATCCGTCTTCAGGAGCGTTGCCGTCCACATTCTGAGATCCCGCTCCTCGAGGCCATTCATCTCACAGACATAGCCCTTTTCCTTCACTGCCTTATATAGGCGGTTGCGCTTGTCCACTTCCTCCTCCACAAACACCAGAACCGTAGAATCCGGAAACCCGTCCAGCTCATCCGCCAAGCCGCTCTGACTCTTAAACCAGCCGCTGTTTTCCACCAGTATCAGCCTGCGCTCTGCAAAAAACGGCAGGGTCTGCGCAATGTTCACCAGCTCGACCTCATCAATCCCCCTGCCCTCAAAGCGCGAAAAATTCATCTCATCGGCTCCGTCCAGCACGCCCTCCTTCAGCTTATCCCGGTACAGATTTTTCAGAAACGGCTCCGTTCCGTACAGCAAATAAACTTTTTTGTACGAGCCTTCTTTGATATCAGCTTTGATTGTTTTCATGAAAACATTGCCTTTCCGATTTTCTCGCCCATATGAATCTTCGTCTCAATTCCCTGTGCCGAATTTTTCAAAATATCATCATCGATTGCAAGCTGGTCTCTCTGGAACAGCAATACAACCGTAGAACCCCCGTAATCAAAGCATCCCTTCTCCTGTCCGCGCCTTACCACCGCCACCTGATGATTGTTTCTGATTCTTCCGACCAGCATGGCACCAACCTCCATCTGTACCACGCGGCCGAAGTTTGCCGTATCCATCACACAGTATTCCCGGGAATTCTCCTTGTAAATTTTAATATGCTCGAGTACCGCAGGGTTGACCGTATGCAGCACGCCCGGAATAAAATGATTTCTTCCTTTTACCGCATTGTCAATGTAGCAGTACCGGTGATAATTGTCCACAGATAAACGGCATACCACACAGTACCCTCCTGTAAATGCAGCCGCAAGCCGGTCATTCTGCAAAAGAGAACCCACCGTATACACGGAATGCTTGATTTTTATTCTGGTGTGAAGATCGATCGGATATACGGTAACCAGGCTGTCACAGGGAGCAATCAGATGGGTTTGTTCCTGGTCGATCGGTCTTTTTTCCGGCTTAATTCTGCGCGTAAAAAATTCGTTGAACGAGCGGTATTTTTTCCTTTCGTAATCCGAGAGACGAATTCCGTTTTTTCTGACAAAAGAAGATATCATAAAGGTTGACATCCATGAATCCATGAATTTTCCTACTATTCCGGAAACCACCGGTGCCGCAAGCAGTTTCATCACAGCACGTCCCGGTACGGTAGCGTAAAGCGCATACAAGTATTTATCCTGACCGGTAACGTTTGCAATCCTGTTTCCCTCCCGATCCATATAGTCCATAACCTTCCCCTCCTTACTGTTCCTCTGCAAAACATCGTTTTATACCGATAGGAGGCGGTTTTTACACCGCCTCCTGTTTTGTTTACTCACAAAAAATCAATACTCCTGCCAGCACCGCCAACCCGGCAACTGTCATAATAACCACTCCGAAATTTCCAGGCTTTTTCACCTTGATGTTGAGTACAAACAACAAGGAAATAATCAGCATAGAAATACAGTAGGTCTGCGGCAGCGGCAGCCACTTAAAATATACACTGACGATGTAGACCATCGGCAGAATCAGCGCCACCGATGTAACCGGAAGGCCTTGATAGTACTTGCGGTGCTCCGTGGTCTGCTCCTGACGCTCCTCCTCCATCACATTAAAATATGCAAGGCGGATTACTGCGCCAAGTACAAAGAACACAGCGGATACCGTCCCCAGAATACGCAGTCCCTTGCTTTCCACCGCAAGCGAATATCCGATGGTAGCCGGAAACATTCCAAAGCAGATCAAATCACATAAGGAATCAATCTGAATCCCAAACACCTTCTCGTGCTTTGTACGGTTCTTCTTCGTCCGGGCAATCTTACCGTCAAACATATCACAGGTTCCCGAGATAATCAAACACAAAAGCGCCATGCGATAATGACCTCCGAACACCTGTGTCATACCAAACACCGACGACGCCAGACCAATATAGGTCAGTATTACTGTATA
>CAMALD010000120.1 GCA_945836355.1 uncultured Lachnospiraceae bacterium
ACCGGGCAAAAACGACCTTCCTTAACAATATGTCCCACGACATCCGGACACCGATGAACGCCATTATCGGCTTTACCAACATCGCAATGAAGCATGAGTCGCAACCGGAGGTAAGGAACTGTCTGGAGAAGATTGGAGAAAGCTCGGAGCATTTGCTGAACCTCATCAATGATGTTTTGGATATCAGCCGTATCGAAAGCGGAAAAACCAGGTGCAACCCTGCGCCTGTTGATATCACTGCGGTCGTAGATATGGTTATCGGTATCATGCATGGCTTTTTGACGAACCGGGCGATTGACTTTGATGTCAGACTGGAAAGACCAGAGAATCCGTATGTGTTTGCTGATGCGGTCAGAATCCGGGAAATTCTGGTCAATATTTTGGGCAATGCGGTGAAATTTACCGATGATGGGGGCAATATCACCTTTGAATCCACCTATCATCCCGGTGAAGATGACTTTCATATTTTGGCCCGTTATCGTGTGGCAGATACCGGTGTGGGTATGAGTGAGGAATTTGTAGAGCATATTTTTGACGAATTTTCTCAAGAGGAATCCAGCGCCAGAACCCATTATAAGGGTACAGGACTCGGCATGGCGATTACCAAACGCTATGTTGACCTGATGAATGGCAGCATCTATGTAGAGAGTAAAAAAGGAGAGGGTTCCACTTTTACTGTGGAACTCCCGTTGGAGCTCACCGATGAGAGCAAGGTGGAAAAACAGGATGCATCAGCAGCCGATGTGAACATGAAGGGCATGAAGGTTTTGCTGGCTGAGGATAACGAACTAAACGCAGAAATTGCAATGGTGCAGCTTGAGGAGCTCGGCATGAAAGTAACCAGAGTCCCTGATGGAAAAGAAGCAGTGAAAATCTTCCGCGACAGTAATGAAGATGCCTTCGACCTTATTCTTATGGATATCATGATGCCGGAGATGAACGGGTATGAGGCAACCAGGGTAATCCGTGGTCTGAAGGATCACCCAAATGCCATTACCATTCCAATTATTGCCATGACAGCAAATGCTTTTGCCGAGGATGTTCAGGCATCCTTGGATGCAGGTATGAACGGGCATCTGTCAAAACCGATTGTAATGGAAGAAGTGGTCAAGACGATTGCAAGAAACCTGAACCGATAAAGGGATATCATACTGTCAATGATAAGTGAAACCTGCCGCAATCAATAGCTTATTGTAAAGTTGCCGCTTGTTTCGAGCCAGGTAATACAATCCCCAGCAACACTACCGAAATTAAAACCGGAAGTGCCGCTTGTTGTGTTTGTCTTCACAGTTTGGTAGTGCTGGTCATCCGTATTGACCTGTGTCCAGGTAGTACCATTGTCAGATGAAACCCACCCATTGAATATACCACCGGTGCAATTAATAAATGCCAATGTAGATGATGAAGCACCTGCACTTCCGAAAGCACCTGTGGTATTACCGGCAATCAGGATATTCTGGGTTTCATTCTTTGCAAGGAACCAATAGTCGTTATCTTTCAAGCCTTCCGGAATCGTATAGCTTGTATCAATCACGGAAACCGCTGCGGTTGCATTAAAACCCCTGTACGACGCTGATACGGTGTACATGCCGCTTATCTTGGTGTTAACTGCACTTCTGTCTAAGATGGCTTCGTCTGTTACATTTGCAGTGCTGCCGTCTGCATAAGCAGCAGTGATTGTATAGGCACGGTCGGAATCCGCTTCACCTAATGGAATATTAACCCTGTCGATTGTAATCTTTGTAATAGGATTTTCAACCCATTCGCCCAATTCCGCATACTGACTGCGTGTGACAACTTCTGCCCTGCCACTGTCAACCAGATTCTTAATATAGTTAAATAATGTGCGCCACTTAGTTATATCAGGCTCATCATGAAACGGCATATGCCAAAAAAACTCACATGCCTTGCCGGGCTCTATTTTCTCGATATAGGATACAACGTCATCAACACCACAGGTTACTCGTGATAAATCATAGGTTGATTGATTCGTCTTTAAGGAGCCAAGCACTGAACCGACAGCCGTATAATTGTCCGCTCTCCAATCGTAATTCGATGTTCCTTTTGCATTATTCAAATTGCACTCTATGCCGTCAATTATGGCAATAGGTGAACCGCCCCATATACCGACAGTGCAGATAGGAAATCCGTATGCTTCCTCCAAAATAGCTCTGGAGGTATCCACATAGGAAGCTCCCTGTGAACCGTCCGTATCTGCAAGCTGTTCCATGATTGCAGCCTTGAATTCGTCTTCGGTTTTTGTTCCGCCCTGGTTTACATAATTTGTATGCAGGGCTGTTAGGAATTCGCCTGTCAATTTCTCGCTGTCCCATAAGGTGCTGCCGGAAGCCCCATGCTGTGCAACCTCACCTAAACAGTTATCATGCAAATATTTTCCAAGAGTAACAACATCTGCGCCGTCCGGGAATAGTGCAGGGGCATCATCAGAAGTAAATATCGTATCATCGGTATCTGCGCCAAGGCCTTTCAGGATGCTTACATTCTCTGCTTCCGTATTCATGGTATAAGGGAAGTTATAGGTGCGCAATAATCTGAAAAATTTCGTATTTCCTACGTTATCATCATCCGTACCAAGGATGATATATATCTTACCGGTTGTATTCTTTAATTGCCATGTGCCGGTCTGAGGTACATCAGGGCAGAGTGAGACAGAGCCATCACCGGATTGTGCCGGTTCGCAAGGGTTATCATCTGAAACCGGAGCAGGAGTCGGCGATGGAGCCGGAGTTATCGTCGGAGCAGGAGTCGGCGATGGAGTCGGAGTTGTCGTCGGGGCAGGAGTCGGCGATGGAGCTGTGACTGTCGTCGGAGCAGGAGTCAGCGATGGAGAAGGAGTTGTTGTCGGGGCAGGAGTCGTTGATGGAGCTGCGACTGTCGTCGGAGCAGGAGTCAGCGATGGAGCCGGAGTTGTCGTCGGGGCAGGAGTCGGCGATGGAGAAGGGGTCTGTGTTAGTGTTGGATGCAGTGTAGTCTCCTCGCCGCTGTTATATGTATACTCATGATTGTTTTCGGTGTGATCCGGGTTGTCATATAATTCAGTGTCATTGCCTGTAGTTTTTTCAAATACCGCACAGCCTGTTAATGCAAACATCATGCAGGATATAAACGTAAAAAGGATAATTCTGCTCTTCATGATACATTCTCCTCGTGAAATGATGAATCAATTATACCAAAATCGACCCTGAATTTCAATTAACTTACCGGGACTGTCACTAAATCTTGTATAAATGCTTGATTAAGAGTCTGACAGAAAGTATAATGGAATGCAGGATGAGTTTGATACAGATACCGGAATAGGAGAACCGAAGATGCAGACAAATGGTATCTTAAGATAGCAACGGTATTTAATTGTTTCATGATAAGGAGGTTGCCATGAGGATATTAGGGCGGAAAGAGAAAAAAATAGCGGCTCTCTTGCTTGCGGCGGTAATGCTTTTGGGTGGATGCGGTAAGCAGGCAGAGCTTTCGGGCGGGGAGGAACTAATGACAATGACCCCGGCGCCCGGATCTGAGTCAACACAATCTCCGAGCTTAACACCGAGTGAGGAGCCTACGCAGCCCTTGAGTCCAATGCCGAGTGCGGAGGCGACACAGTCCTTGAGTCCGATGCCGAGTGTGGAGGTGACACAGCCCCTAACCCCGGCATCGAGTGAAGAGCCGACACAGATACCAAGCATGATACCGAACGCAGAGCCGACACAGATACCCAGATTGACGCCGGGTGCGGAGCCGACACAGATACCAAGCCTGACGCCGAGCGCGGAGCCGACACAGTTCCTAAGCCCAACGCCGAGCGCGGAGCCGACACAGTTCCTAAGCCCGACACCGAGCGTGATACCGACACCGTTCCCAAGTCCTATACCGAGCGCGGAGCCTACCCATCTCCCAAGTCCGACGCCGAGCGCGACACCGACACCGTCTCCGAGTCCATTACCGACCGCTAAGCCGACACAGGCACCAAGGCCGACACCGACTGCCACACCAACTCCGGTTTGGATGGAAACAGGAACAGGGTTTGATGTGTTAAGTGACGGCAGCAACTACGTGGCGGGATATTACGAGCATTGGGGAGGCGAGCTTGCAGACGCAAGTGATGCCATCTGTGCAACGGAATTTGTTGCGGTAACAGAGGATGCATATTATTACTATACCAATGATCCAAGAATTGTTGTGACGATTCAGCAATATGATAAGGATAAAAAATGGATTGCACCAAAGACGGAGTACAGAAAGCTTGTACGCGGGACCAGGTTCACTCTGGAGGAGAACACGGCGTATCTTTCAGTCACGCTGCGTTCTTCGGAGTGGGGAATCGATGTGAAAAGTCTGTTTGAATGCGGGCTGATCGTTGGATTTGTCAGTGAGAAACCGGATTTTTCCGTCGGTACCGTAGATTTGGACCGGAGTACCTGGGGGGATCCGGGCAGATGGCAAAGAGGAAAGTATTCGGAGACCTCCGGGCAGTTACTATTCGGAGACGGAGGGCTATCCCTTGACAGCTACTGTGCGATAGAACAGGTCAGATACCTGATTTCGCTGCCGGATAAAAACTGGAAATTGCAGGTTCTTGAACTGACCGAAAATAATCAGATAATATGCCAGAAGAAGCTGATTAACGGCGAAATCTGGACTCCGGACAAAAATGCGGGGAAGGCGGCAGTAACGTTAGTCAGTACTTCAAAGGATACCACGCTCCGGCAGATGGAGGAGATGGTGCAGAAATACGGTTCCGAAATCATCGGGTATTACAGGGATGATGGTTACAATAAAGTAATGCATGCCCTTACAGCCACAGAGTTTGTACAAAAGATGAATGTGGGCTGGAACCTTGGAAATTCCTTGGATTGCAAGGTGAAAACGCGGGGCTTGGATGCGAATGTAAAGCAGGAGCTGGCATGGTTCAATCCGTATGTTGAGAAATCACTGATTGATTATGTTGCGGAGCTTGGGTTCAACACAATCCGGATTCCGGTAACCTGGTACTACAACACGGAGGTTGACGAAGCGGGAAATCTTGTGATTGGAGAGGAATTTCTCGCAAGAGTCAAGCAGGTTGTGAATTATGCCATCGAAAATGATCTGTATGTGATTCTGAATTCACATCACGACGACGAAATTATATATGCCGGCGTGGACGACACCGAGATGAAGCAGGTATGTAAGGACGCGGAGGCTTTGTGGAGACAGATTGCAAACTATTTTAAGGACTATGATGAGCATCTGATCTTTGAGTCCTATAATGAGGTCGATAACAGAGAATGGAGCTGGACGTTCGGAGAAAGGGCAGCGGAGCAGGTGAATCAGCTGAA
>CAMALD010000121.1 GCA_945836355.1 uncultured Lachnospiraceae bacterium
TCATCCCCATCTCGATTACCGCAATTTCATGAGAATCCTCCAGCCGGAGCATCATCTGAGGTACACCTACCTGACTGTTCATATTCCCGGCTGTTTTCAGTGTACGAAAGCCGGTTTCCAATGCCGCAGCCACCATTTCCTTGGTCGTGGTTTTTCCGACACTTCCGGTAATTCCCACCAGCGGAATGCGATGTGCGTCGCGCACGCTTCTGCCGAACCGCTGCAGTGCAGCAACCGTATCCTCCACCTGCACATAGACCATACCATCCGTATTTTCCTGCACACCCTCTCTGGAAGTAAATGTGGCCTTCATTCCGTTTTTCCATGCGGCAGCTATGTAATCATGTCCATCCACGCGCTCTCCGATGATCGGCACAAACATGGCGCCGGAATCCGCATTGCGGGAATCGGTCGAAAAAGCACTCACCGTCACCTCACCGTCACCCGCTACTATTTTACCATTTACCGCTTTCGCAATATCCTTTATTTTCCACTCGCTCATGCTCTTCCTCCGGCTTCAAATAATGTATTCCTGCTAATACACACAGATATGATAATTTTTCGAGAAAACCTGTCCCGGCTCCAGACGGTTGATAAACGGCTTATTCTCAAGCCGTCCGTCCGCATCGGTTCCGTCGCAGCGGCCGTACCACGGCTCAATGCACACAAAAGGAGCCTCCCCCTTCGGTGCCCACACGCCAAAGAGCGGTGCATCAAATTTCACCGACAGATATATATTTCCGTCCGCGCCCGCAAGTGCCACCTCTCTGGTCTGATGCCCTTCCACAATATACGCATCCCGGTCAAATAAATGCTCCGTGACCGCCACCGCACCGTACCGCTTTCCGCCGATTTCCCTTTTCTCAAACTCCAGCTGTTCTAACGCAGGCACAGCCAATCCGTTCTCCAGCATTCTGGTATTCACAATGGAAACGCCCTCAAACAATATCGAACATTCCTCGCGTTTTTCACCGTTTAGCGGGCACCGAAATGCCGGATGCCCGCCGATGGAAAAATACATTTCTCCTGCCGAATTATTCTTCACACGCCAGAGCACCACCACCTGATTCCGAAACAGCCGGAAACCGGTCTCCAGCTCAAAATCAAACGGGTACACTGCCTTTGTGGCAGCATCGGAAACAAGACGGTGCCAGATTTCCGTCTCCGTTTTCTGTGCAAGCTCAAACTCCATGTCACGGGCAAAGCCGTGCTGACCCATCCGGTATTCCTTCCCGCCGTAGCGGTATGTCTTATCCTTTAATCCGCCCACAATCGGAAACAGCACCGGAGCATGCCTTCCCCAGAATGCCGGGTCGGCATTCCAGAGGTATTCCTTGCCGGTTGCTTTCTTTACGATGGATACCAGCTCCCCGCCGTGGTCGGATACCTGAATCCTTAATTCCTCATTTTCGATTGTATGTACTGCCATCGATTCTCTGCCTCCTTCACTATCTTCTGCTCGTCTTCACAAACGCATCCCAAATCCTCGCCGCAGCCTCATCCACTGCATACAGATGCTCTGCATGCCACTGCACACCGAGAAAAAACCGGTGATCTTCCAGCTCCGCCGCCTCCACAATGCCGTCCGCGGCTTCCGCAGATACGGTAAAACCTCGCCCCATCACCTTGCATGCCTGATGGTGAAAACTGTTGACGGCAAAGCTCTCTTTTTTTACGATGTCATACAGCATGGTTCCTTTCCTGACATGCACGGTATGTGTGAGTACCTTATCTCCTGCTCTCTGACTGTGTCCTACCTGACTGCCTCCTGCGTACCCGGACGCGATATCCTGATAAAGCGTGCCCCCCAGCGCAACATTCATTGTCTGGATGCCGCGGCAGATTCCCAGCACCGGCTTTCCGGTCTGCAATATTTCCGATATCAGATCAAACTCCAGCTGGTCCCTTGCAGGCAATATGTTTCCACACGCCGGAAGGGTTTCCTCCCCGTACCACAGCGGATTGATATCCGGCCCGCCGGGCAGCAAAAAACCGTCCACACCATCCAGAAAATCCACCAATTCCTCCGCCCCCACTTCTAGCGGAAATAGAACAGGGATTCCCCCTGCCGCCTGAATCGCCCGGAAATAATCCGCGACGATCATAATGCGGTCTTTCTCCGCAGAATACTGCGGTAACACACCGATAATTGCTTTCCCCATAATTACCTCTTACCTTTTTTTATGGCAGCCTTTCCCTTTCCGGCAGCCCGCTCGCCTCTCTGCTTAAAATTATCTATTTTATCTTTACCTTTACCGTTTGACCTGCCGCCTTTGCCGGCAATCGCATTGCTTTTTTCCTTAACACGGCTTGATGCAAGCTTCGGCTTTCCGTTTATCTCCGCATTGGGCGCATTTTTCGGTTTTCTGTTTTTCTCCGCATTGGGCGCATTTTTCGGTTTTCTGTTTTTCTCCGCATTGGGCGCATTTTTCGGTTTTCCGTTCTTCCCGTGAGTGTCCTTCTCTGCCGCAAGCTGTCTCGGGCGAATCAGGCATTTTTTGTCAAATCCGATCAGATCTTCCCTGCCCGCCTTGATCAAAGCCTCCTTGACCAAATCGTAATTCTTCGGGTTGCGGTACTGAATCAGGGCGCGCTGCATTGCCTTCTCGTGCGGTGTCTTCGGCACATAGACCGGCTGCATGTTTCTCGGATCCAGCCCGGTATAGTACATGCAGGTCGATATCGTGGATGGTGTCGGGTAAAAATCCTGCACCTGCTCCGGCATATAGCCGAGGTCGCGCAGATACTCCGCAAGGCTAACCGCCTCATTTAACGTGGAGCCCGGATGGGAGGACATCAGATATGGCACGACAAATTGTTTTAATCCCAGCTGTTCGTTGATTTTCTTATATTTTTTCAAAAAGCGCTCATACACGGCATTTTCCGGTTTTCCCATCAGCTTGAGTACCGGGTCGCAGATATGCTCCGGTGCCACCTTGAGCTGTCCGCTGACATGGTATTTGCACAGTTCGTGGAAAAACGTGTCATCGCTGTCGTTCACCAGATAATCAAAGCGGATTCCCGACCGGATAAATACCTTTTTCACCCTCGGTATCTCCCGCAGCTTTCGCAGCAGGGAAAGATAATCACTGTGGTCAATCCTTAGATTCTTACACGGTGCCGGGAACAGGCATTGCTTATTCACGCAGGCTCCCTTCGTCAGCTGCTTTTCACAGGCAGGTGCGCGGAAATTTGCCGTCGGTCCGCCGACATCATTGATATATCCTTTAAAATCAGGCTCGTAAGTAAATGCTGTCGCCTCCCGGATAATTGACTCATGGCTTCTTGTCTGCACAATACGCCCCTGATGGAATGTGAGTGCGCAGAAGCTGCAGCCGCCGTAACAGCCGCGGTTGCTTGTCACCGAAAAGCGTAGCTCGCTGATTGCAGGAACACCACCCTGCGCCTCATAGCTTGGATGATAATTTCTCATGTAGGGAAGCGAATAAACCCGGTCCATCTCACTCTGGGTGAGCGGCTTTGCAGGAGGATTCTGCACGATGTACTCCGTATCCTTATACTTTTCTACCAGACGTTTTCCCGAAAACGGGTCCGTATTGCAGTACTGTATGTAAAAGCTCTTTGCAAAGGTTTCCTTGCTTGCAAGAATCTCCTCATAGCTCGGAAGCATGACTGCATCATAGACCGAATCCAGGCTTTTCGTTTTATAGACCGTGCCCGCAACAAAGGTGATATCCTTTACGGCAATACCGCTGTTTAGTGCATCTGCAACCTCGATCATGGAGTGCTCGCCCATACCGTATTCGAGAATATCGGCCTGGGAATCCAGCAGAATCGAGCGCTTTACCTTATCACTCCAGTAATCATAATGTGCCAGTCTGCGAAGGGATGCCTCAATTCCGCCGATGATGATTGCCGCGTCCTTATACTTTTTCCGGATCATGTTGCAATATACAATGGTTGCGCGGTCCGGACGCCTCCCCATCTCCCCGTTCGGCGAATAAAAATCCATGGAACGGCGCTTCTTTGCCACCGTATAGTGGTTGACCATGGTATCCATATTGCCGCCGCAGACCAAAAATGCAAGCCTCGGTGTGCCAAGCACCGTTATGCTGTTCTCATTTTTCCAGTCCGGCTGTGCGATGATGCCGACCCGATACCCCTCGCTCTCCAGCAGGCGGCTGATGATAGCAGGTGCGAAGGACGGGTGATCGACATAGGCATCACCAATCACAAATACAAAATCGCACTGATCCCAGCCTCTTTTTTCCATATCCTCTTTACAAACCGGTAAATAATCATGTATCATACGTTTCTCCTTTATTGCCGTATCAGACCCAGCAGCTTAAAGAAATCCAGCTTTCCTTCCTCCTCATATATCACTTCCCTTGCCAGTACGGCCTGATTGGTGATGATATTGTCCACACCAAGCTGCTTCATACGTTCAAGTTCACTTCTTGTATCCACCGTCCACGCATGAACCTCCTTGCCGGCACTGTGTATATTTTTCACCATTTCCTCGTTGAGAAAGCTAGATTTCACACTGTAAAAATCAACATAATCAATATCATAAAAGGAACCATACGCGAAGGAAAGAATATATCCTGTTTTCAAATCAGGTTCCAAGTCCCGAACCTCCTTGAGTATCGTACTCTCCATACTGCTGATGATACACTGGTTCTCCATGTCATATTCCTGAATCAGCTCCACCACTTTTTCCACAAAAGCACGGTTTTGCTCCGGTGTCCGATATTTCTTGAGCTCAATATTCAGATTGATTCTTCCTTTGCACAGCTCCATTACCTCTCGCAATGTCGGAATTTTTTCACCGGCAAACTCTTCCGAATACCAGCTGCCCACCTCCAGCTCACCAAGCTGCTCATAGGTCAGATCCTCAACCATGTTATTCTTTCCGGCTGTCCTTCGCAGAGTGGAATCATGCATCAGTATCAGGACGCCATCCCTTGTCTCTCTGACATCAATTTCAGCATAGTCCGCCATCTGCTCCACTGCCAGCAAAAGAGCAGGCAAAGTGTTTTCCGGTGCATCCGCCGATGCACCTCGGTGCGCCGTAATACGGATTGTAAACAGCGTTTCACTTTCCACCAGGGCTCCGTTGCGAAACCAATCATACATATAAATTGCGTCCAGAAGCACAATGAACACGGAAACCAGAGTAATGATTCTCGTGGAGCGGCTGCAGGCATGCCTGAAGCCTCCTGCTTTTTCCTGATACTCCATCTGTCTGACTGCATCCCCGTACGAAATCTGTTCCCGCCATTTTTCAATCTGGTTCAGGACTTCTGCGGTTGTATGATACCTTGTAAAAAAGAAAGAAAAAAATGCATAATTCA
>CAMALD010000122.1 GCA_945836355.1 uncultured Lachnospiraceae bacterium
CTTGAGGGAAAAACCAAATATGCCGGCATCCCTGACGCAGCGGCAGCTCTGCAGGCAATAGGCAGCCTGCGCTATGATTATACCGCTCCGAAATTATCCTTTGCGCCTTCCTTTTCAGGTACCGACCTGGCGCTTACCGTGACCGCGACCGACAAAAACGGTTCAGGCGTCCGTACAATCCGCTATGCTTCCGGCATACATGACATCAATTTTTTCAGGCGCGGTACATCTGAAAGCATGGTCTCTTCGGGTGAGACTTTAACCTTTTCCAAGGCTGCCAAATACACCTTTTATGTGAGCGACTATGCAGGAAACGAAAGAGCAATGGTATATCAGCTTATCGATGATGTCACTCCGCCAACGGCAGACCTGTCATATCAGGTACCTTTCCGTCGTTCCAGTTTTACCATCAGGCTGACTGCTTCCGATTCTGAAAGCGATGTCCGTCTGGCAAAATATGCCGCCGGTGAACACGATATTTCCTACTTCCGCTCCGGTACAGCGGGCACCGAAATCAGCCTGACTGAAAATAATACCGGAAACTTCAAGGTAAAAACAGCCGGATGCTATACCGTATATCTGGTCGATTACCGCGGAAACAAATCCGTCCATACAATCAACGCAGAAATTATCCCGTCCACTTCCCTGAAGCTGCATGTCACACAGAAGAAGCTGAAGGTCGGAAAGAGCTATCAGCTGGTTGCCAGTGTACTTCCTTCCAACACAACTGACAAACTGCAATATACCAGCTCTGATACCTCAATCTGTAAAGTGAACAGTTCAGGCAGAATTACTGCAATTGCAGCCGGCAAAGCTGTCATCACAGTCAAAACCGCATCGGGTCTCACCCAGAAATGCACCATAACAGTAACGGAGTAGCGCAGGCGCTACTCCGTTTTTTCTTCGTATGGGAAATGCAATTCCTATACCATTCTCTCTTCGTTTTCTTACTTTCGTTATTCCTCCCCCCGCTTCTCGATCCCTTCCAGATATCCGCGGAATACCTGAAGTGCCTTATCAATCGGTTCCGGCGTACTCATATCCACACCTGCAATTTTAAGCAGGGAAATCGGATCGGCCGAACTGCCACCGCTTAAGAACCGGATATAATCCTTTACTGCGCTCTCACCCTCGCTCAAAATCTTCGCAGACAAAGCCATCGCCGCAGAATATCCTGTCGCATACTGATATACGTAGAAATTGTAATAGAAATGCGGGATTCTTGCCCATTCCACATCAATCTGCGAATCAATAATAATGTCCTTGCCGTAGTACAGCTCATTCATCTCATGATACAGCCGGCAAAGTGCGTCTGCGGTAAGTGCCATTCCCTGCTCTGCCATCTCATTGATACGCATCTCAAACTCCGCAAACATGGTCTGACGGAACAAGGTGCCGCGGAAGCCCTCCATCGCATGATTGATGAGGTACGCACGTTCCTTCTTGTCTGTAGTTGTCTTTAGCAGATGCTGCATGAGCAATGCCTCGTTACAGGTGGATGCCACCTCAGCAACAAAAATGCGGTAATCGGAATATACAGTCGGCTGGTTGTGGTTGGAATACCACGAATGAAGCGCATGTCCCATCTCATGTGCCAGAGTAAACACACTGTCAAGATTATCCGCATAGTTCAGCAAAACATACGGATGCACCTTCGCACCGGCTGAATATGCACCGCTGCGCTTTCCGACATTCTCATAAACATCAATCCAGCGATGCTCAAAGCCATCCTGCAAATGACTCCGGTATTCCTCTCCCATAGGAGCAAGTGCGTCATACACAATCTTCTTTGCCTCATCAAACGGAATCTTCATGTCCACGCCGGTGACAATCGGAGTGTACAAATCATACATATGAAGCTCTTCTACTCCAAGCATCTTCTTGCGCAGTCTGACATAGCGGTACATCAGATCCATGTTGTCATGCACCGTCTGAATGAGGTTCTTGTATACGCTTACCGAAATCTCATTCTGCTCCAGGGCAGCTTCCATGGTGGAATTGTATTTATGCTGTCTTGCGTTGAGCATCAGACCCTTAATGTGACCGGAAAGCATGGATGCGGATGTGTTCTTAAACTGTTCATATACCGAATACAGCGCCTCAAAAGCTGCCTTGCGCACATCCCGGTTTTCATTTTCTACCAGATGAATGTAGTTTCCATGTGTAAGGCGCACTTCACCGCCCTCACCGTCCGGTACTACCGGGAATTTCAGGTCAGCATTATTAAACACCGAAAAGGTCTCGGACGGCACTCCTGTAATCTCACCTACCGCTGCAAGAATGCGCTCCTCCGCCTCGGACAGGGTATGCTGCTTTTTGCGCAGCACCTCATCGATTGCTCTCTTGTAAAGACGCAGCTCCGACAATTCATCATAGTATTTTTCAAGTGTCTGTTCAGGAATCTGCACCAGCTCCGGCGTAAAAAATGCATACATTGCCACAAACTCACTGTACCACGACATAAGCTGTGCATTCATTGCCTGATAAGTCGAATTGGAAGTATCCTCATCGTTCTTTCGTTTAGCATAATTAAACAACCGGTCGAGCAGGATATTCATTTCATCCATCTTTGTAAAGTAATCATACAATGTCTGCGCAGAATCCCCCAGATGTCCCTTATAAACCACACCCTGCTCTGCCATTGCCTTCGCCTTTTCAAAATCCTGCTGCCACAGCTCATCGCTCGCATACAGGTCCTCGGTTGCCCAGGATGTCTCCTTTGCAACCTCACTTCTCTTTTTCAATTCCTTAGCCATTTTCCTCTCCGTTTCCGCACAGTGTCGTGCTATCATATATTTTTATCACTTTTTAGGCATTAAGTGCAATCCCCTTCTATCGCACCCGCACAAACTCACCAAATTCATCCAGATAATACACCGATGTGCCGCTCTCATTAAAGTAAAGACTGCCTGCCAATGCGTTCTGATAAAAAACATTCAGACAATAGCACTCTTCCCCATTGACCAGCGTTTTCCACTCGTCCAGCGACAGTGTGCATTCGGACAATTCTGCCGGAAGCATCAGCGCTGATGCGCTAAGCCCCTCCAAAAGCTGTGCAGCTTTCTGCTCGGTCATTTCCTTTTCTGCCGCATCTGTTTCCTCCTGCTCTTTTTTCACACCTGTGAATTTTTCCAGACTGCCCTCCTGCTTCATTGTAAAGAGTTCTCCGGTCTCATGCTCGAGCAGCAGCGTGTAATCCTCTGCCTGTCCCTTGTATAGCACCTCGTAGCGATAATAGTATTTATCACCCAGTACATATTTCTTGTCAATCAGTGTCACACGATAGCTGTCCCCGCTGCCCCAAAATTCAGAAGCCACCTTCTGATTTGCCTCACTTTCCGATACCGCCGGCTCATATAGTGCCGCTCCGGTCGGCTCCGGAATCCGGGTCGCTTCCTTTGAATCCGCCGCAGTAGGCTCCGGTGCCTGTGTTGTCACTGGCGCTGTCGTGGCAGTCGGCTCGGGAACTGCTTCGGTCGCCGCAGGTGTCCCTGCAGGCTCCTCCGTTTTCTGCGACTCTTTGTCATCCGTCCGGTCTCCGTTTTTATTATCTCCGTCATCGCCCACAGAAGGCTCGCTCCCTGTCGGCGCTTCCGTCACCTTTGCCGTCGGAACCGGGTTCGCATCCGCATCCTTATCCGCAAGCTTCTGCTTGGCAAAAATAACCGCCAGCACCAACGTTGTCAGCAGTAACAATCCCAGAAATACATTGGTCAGGGTATCGCTTTCCTTCTGTCCTTTTTTATTACCGCCATTCCTTCCGTTTGACCGCGAGCTTCCGGTTCTTCCCTTCGAGGACGTGCCCGCTCTGCTGCCTGTTCTTCTCGCAGTTCCGGCCCCCTGCCTTGACGTTCCGCTCTTCCTTCCCTGTGTTGCCATATCGATCCCTCCGTTTTCTTCACACCAACCTAAATAGCCTGCTCAGCTTGCGAAAATCTCCGTCATCCACCGTATAGGTGCTCCCGACTCCCGGTACCGGGGCTGCAAGCTCACGACTTGTCACAAGCAGCACCGAATCCATTCCCACCGCATTTGCGCCCGCAATATCGCTTGCGCTGTCATTGCCGACCATCACTGCAGTCTGCAAATCGATGCCAAACTGTCTGGTCAACTCGCCAAAGAAAACCGGGTCCGGCTTTCTGCAGCCGTAATCCGAAGAAATCAGCACTCCGTCAAACCACGGCAAAAGTCCGGTGGTCACCAGTTCTCCATAGGTATATTCCCTCTGCGCGTTAGACAACAGATAAATTCCCCTGTGATTGTCCTTCAACTGCCGAAATACTTCAAACACTCCCGGATACACCTTTAATCTGCGTGTTGCGATAATCCGGTGCCAGTTGGCAATCATGCGCGCCTCCTGTTCCGTAAATATCAGTCCCTTTGCCTCTGCCAATGCCCGGTAAACAGGAATGACATCAATATCCGGATAGGAAATCCTCTCCCCGGTAGCCGCATAAATGCTGCCGGTACGCTCCCTGACCTGCTCTGCAATCAGAGCATGAAACGCCTCGCGCAATTCCTCCGGCTGATATGCCGCTTTGCGAAAGGTATAAAATTTGGCCAGCTTTTTATATACATCCCGGGAATCCTCGGCAGTGCGTACATCTTCCAGAGTTCCGTACAGGTCAAATACATAATTCTGATACATAACCAATCCCCCCGTATTATCTATTATTGTACTTTCCTTTTGCCTATTTTGCAAGCAGGAAAAGACCAGTGAAAAAGCAAGGGGGCAGGAAAAGTTTTCCTGCCCCCTTGTTCTGTATGAATATTACTGGATTTCGACACCGCCAAAGATGGAGGTTGTGTAAATGTATACCGTCGGCCACTCCGGAACCGTCGGTCGGTCGGCATTATTGTCCGTGCCGCCAAAGAGCGAGGACGCCTTTACTTTGACATTGACATCCTTCGGGAGATAAATCTCGACTCCTCCGAAGATTGCCGCCGCATTGATTGTCACATCCTCAATAATGACAGCCTCGCGCAAATCCAGCTCTGCTCCTCCGAATACAGCGTTCACAGCCGAGCCGAAATACTCCTCCCCGTTTACTCTCTGTTCCTTGCCGCTGAAAATAGCATTGCAGCCTGCCTCCCCGCGATATTCACCGCTCATGCTTTCCGGGTGTCCGATATGAACGCGGTGTCCCTGGGAAACAATCTTTAATCCGTAGTAGATTAAAAGCACCGGAATTGCCAGCTTAACAATCCAGCCGAAGCTGAACAGATTCTGCTGTGACAAAAACAGGAGTATGCCGACAACAAGTCCGAAGC
>CAMALD010000123.1 GCA_945836355.1 uncultured Lachnospiraceae bacterium
GAGGTGGCACAGGGCTATAAGGATGTGAAGGAGCGCTCCGCTGTCGCAAGATTTAAGGTAAAGGGTGAGGATGCGTATATTCTTGCATGGACCACAACTCCGTGGACCCTGCCGAGCAATGTGGCACTCTGTGTAAACCCGGTTGAAACCTATGCAAAGGTTAAGGCTGCTGACGGCTATACCTACTACATGGCACAGGCGCTTTTGGATACCGTTCTCGGCAGGCTTGCCGTAAAGGCAGACCCGGAAAACAGTACCCAGGCAAAGCCGGCATATGAAGTGCTCGCTACCTATACGGGTAAGGAGCTGGAATACAAGGAATATGAGCCGTTGTTTGACTGTGCGGTTGAGCTTTGTGAGAAGCAGCATAAAAAGGCATATTTCGTAACCTGTGACAGCTATGTTACCCTGACCGACGGTACCGGCGTGGTACACATCGCTCCGGCATTCGGTGAGGATGACGCAAAGGTCGGCAGGAATTATGATCTTCCGTTTGTACAGCTCGTAGACGGCAAGGGTCAGATGACGAAGGAAACTCCGTATGCGGGCGTGTTCTGCAAGAAGGCAGACCCGATGGTATTGGACGACCTGGCAAAGAAGGGGCTGCTCTTTGATGCGCCGAAGTTTGAACACAGCTACCCGCACTGCTGGCGCTGTGATACGCCATTGATTTACTATGCGCGCGAATCCTGGTTCATCAAGGAAACTGCGGTAAAGGATGACTTAATCCGCAACAACAATACCATCAACTGGATTCCGGAATCCATCGGCAAGGGACGCTTCGGCGACTGGCTGGAGAACATTCAGGACTGGGCAATCTCCCGTAACCGTTATTGGGGCACTCCGTTAAATATCTGGGAGTGTGAGTGCGGATATCAGCATTCCGTAGGCAGCAGGCAGGAGCTTTACGAGATGAGCGGCATGGAAGAGGCAAGGACGGTGGAATTTCATCGCCCGTACATTGATGCCATCACCTTAAACTGCCCAAAGTGCGGCAAAAAGATGAAGCGTGTTCCGGAGGTTATCGACTGCTGGTTTGACTCCGGTGCAATGCCGTTTGCACAGCATCATTATCCGTTTGAGAATAAAGAGCTGTTTGAGCAGCAGTTCCCGGCACAGTTCATTTCGGAGGCGGTCGACCAGACCAGAGGATGGTTCCACTCCCTGCTTGCCGAGTCCACGCTTTTGTTTAACAAGGCACCGTATGAGAATGTTATCGTGCTGGGCCATGTGCAGGACGAGAACGGTCAGAAAATGAGTAAATCCAAGGGGAATGCGGTAGACCCGTTTGATGCGCTGAACAAGTTTGGCGCAGATGCAATCCGCTGGTATTTCTACATTAACTCCGCTCCGTGGCTGCCAAACCGTTTCCATGACAAGGCTGTTGTGGAAGGACAGCGCAAATTTATGGGCACCCTGTGGAATACCTACGCATTCTTCGTGCTCTATGCGAATATTGACAATTTTGATGCTACAAAATATACTCTGGATTTTGAGAAGCTTCCGGTTATGGATAAGTGGCTGCTATCCCGCCTCAATTCTACGGTGAAGACGGTAGACGAGAATCTAGCAAATTACCGCATTCCGGAGACGGCGAGAGCCCTGCAGGATTTTGTGGATGAGATGAGTAACTGGTATGTGCGCCGCGGACGTGAGCGTTTCTGGGCAAAGGGCATGGAGCAGGATAAAATTAACGCATACATGACTCTGTACACCGCCCTTGTGACCATCTGCAAGGCGGCAGCACCGATGATTCCGTTCATGACAGAGAGCATCTACCGCAATCTCGTATGCAGCATCGACAAGAAAGCTCCGGAGAGCATTCATCTGTGTGATTTCCCGGAGGTGAAGGAGGCATGGATTGACGAGAAGCTGGAGAAGGATATGGAGGCAGTACTGGATATCGTCGTTCTCGGCCGCGCATGCCGCAATACCGCGAACTGCAAGCAGAGACAGCCGCTGGCCCACATGTATGTAAAATCCGACCTGACCTATACCGATGCGAACGGAAACAGTGCACAGGGAATGTCGGAGTTCTACAAAGAGATTATTGAGGATGAATTGAATGTCAAGGAAGTAAGCTTTACCTCCGATGTGAGAAGCTTTACCGCATATACCTTCAAGCCGCAGCTCAAGACGCTCGGACGCCGCTTCGGCAGCCGTTTGAATGCCTTGAAGGAAGTGCTTGCAGGTATCGATGGCAATGCTGCAATGGATGAGCTGAACGAGAAGGGCACCATTACAGTAACGGTGGAGGGCACCGCGGAGGCCCTTGCAGCAGATGACCTTTTGATTGAGACTGCCCAGAAGGAGGGTTATGTAACCAACGCTGACAAGGGTTACACGGTGGTGCTTGATACCAATCTGACCGATGAGCTGGTGGAAGAGGGATATGTGCGTGAGGTCATCAGTAAGCTGCAGACCATGCGCAAGGATGCCGGTTTTGAGGTCATGGACCATATCCGCGTATATGAGACCGGCAATGCACAGCTTGAGGCTATCGTAAAGAAGAACGAGGCAGAAATCAAAAAGGTTGTGCTTGCGGATGCAGTCGTTTATGGCGAGGCAGCAGGCTTTACCAGGGATTGGAGTATAAACGGTGAGGATGTTACGCTCGGTGTAGAAAAAATGTAAGGGCAAGGAGGATAAAAGAATGCAGATTAACAAGGAAGAGTTTAAAAAGAGTGTCAAGGCAAACCTGCGAACTCTGTTTCGCAAGGACATTGAGGAGGCTACAAAGCAGCAGGTGTTCCAGGCGGTAGCTTATGCGGTCAAGGATTACATTGTCGATATGTGGATTGAGACTCACAAGAAATATGAGGAAGAGGATGCAAAGACTGTGTACTACCTGTCCATGGAATTCTTGATGGGTCGTGCTCTCGGCAACAATATTATCAATCTCGGTGCCGACAAGGAAATCCGTGAGGCGCTGGAGGAGCTTGGTCTTGATCTGAATGTGATTGAGGACCAGGAGCCGGATGCAGGTCTTGGTAACGGTGGTCTCGGCAGACTGGCAGCCTGTTTTCTCGATTCGCTCTCCACACTCGGCTATCCGGCATACGGCTGCGGTATCCGCTATAAGTACGGTATGTTTGAGCAGAAGATTGAGAATGGTTTTCAGGTAGAGGTACCGGATAACTGGCTCAAGAATGGCAACCCGTTTGAGATGAAGCGCGCCGAGTATGCAGCAGAGGTAAAGTTTGGCGGTTATGTCCGCATGATGCGTGATGAGAACGGCAGAGAGCGTTTCATTCAGGAAAACTACCAGTCCGTTATGGCAATACCGTATGATCTTCCGGTGCTCGGCTACGGCAACAATGTCGTAAATACCCTTCGTATCTGGGATGCGGAGGCCATCAATACCTTCAATCTCGACTCCTTCGATAAGGGCGACTATCAGAAGGCCGTGGAGCAGGAAAACCTTGCAAGGACCATCTGTGAGGTGCTTTATCCGAACGACAACCACTATGCAGGTAAGGAGCTGCGTTTAAAGCAGCAGTATTTCTTTGTATCGGCAAGCATTCAGCGCGCAGTATCCAAGTACATGGAAAAGCATGACGACGTGCGCAAGCTCTATGAGAAGGTCTGCTTCCAGATGAACGATACCCATCCGACGCTGACCGTGGCAGAGCTGATGCGTATCCTCATGGATGATTATTATCTGACATGGGATGAGGCGTGGGCTGTAACCACCAAGGCATGTGCTTACACCAACCATACCATCATGTCCGAGGCGCTTGAGAAGTGGCCGTTAGAGCTGTTCTCCCGCCTGCTTCCTCGTATTTACCAGATTGTTGAGGAGATTAACCGCCGCTTTATTCTGGAGATTCAGAAGAGATATCCGAACGATTACCGCAAAATCGAGAAGATGGCGATTGTATATGACGGGCAGGTAAAGATGGCTCATCTGGCAATCGTGGCAAGCTTTTCTGTCAACGGTGTTGCAAGGCTGCATACCGAGATTTTAAAGAACGAGCAGCTGCATGATTTCTATGAGCTCTGGCCGGAGAAGTTCAACAACAAGACCAACGGTATCACCCAGAGACGTTTCCTGCTGCACGGCAATCCGCTGCTCGCACAGTGGGTGACCGACAAGATTGGCTCCGACTGGATTACCAACCTTCCGCACATCAACAATCTCGCTGTTTACGCAGAGGACGAGAAGTGCCAGAAGGAATTCATGAATATCAAGTATCAGAACAAGGTCCGCCTTGCAGCCTATATCAAGGAGCATAACGGTGTTGAGGTGGATCCGAGATCCATCTTTGATGTACAGGTAAAGCGTCTGCATGAGTATAAGCGTCAGCTTTTGAATATCCTGCACATCATGTATCTGTACAACCAGCTCAAGATGAATCCGGATATGGAGTTCTATCCGAGGACCTTCATTTTCGGCGCAAAGGCAAGTGCGGGCTACCGCCGTGCAAAGGCTGTCATCAAGCTGATCAACAGTGTTGCGGATGTCATCAATAACGATAAGTCCATCGGCGGCAAGATTAAGGTCATATTTATTGAGAACTACCGTGTATCCAACGCGGAGTGGATCTTTGCGGCAGCAGATGTATCCGAGCAGATTTCCACAGCCAGCAAGGAGGCATCCGGTACCGGAAACATGAAGTTTATGTTAAACGGTGCGCTGACACTCGGAACAATGGACGGCGCCAATGTTGAGATTGTCGAGGAGGTTGGCAGTGAGAACGCATTTATTTTCGGTCTTTCCTCCGACGAGGTCATCAATTATGAGAAGAACGGCGGCTATAACCCGAAGGAAATCTACAACACCGACCTGGATATCCGCAATGTGCTGACACAGCTGATTAACGGATATTACTCTCCGCAGGACCCGGAGATTTTCCGCGAGCTTTACAATTCCCTGCTTGAGAGCAACGGTTATGAGAGAGCCGACCAGTACTTTATCCTCAAGGATTTCCGCTCCTATGCAGAAGCGCAGAAGCGTGTGGAGAAGGCGTACCGGGATGAGGCAGGCTGGGCGCGTTCAGCCATCCTGAATGTGGCAAAGAGCGGCAAGTTTACTTCCGACCGTACGATTGAAGAGTATGTAAGAGATATCTGGCATCTGGACAAGGTAACGGTGGAGATGTAATAGTATATTGCAGCAGATGTAATGGTACTGTTTAAGGCAGCATTCTGCGGGGTATTTTGCGCAGCAAAATCCCGGGAATTGCATCAAAGGGGGGCTGGCGCAATAGTTCTTCGGAGTTTTGTT
>CAMALD010000124.1 GCA_945836355.1 uncultured Lachnospiraceae bacterium
GAAACCAGCCTTCTTGAGTGCCGGACGGTACTCAGCGTCTGCCTGAAGCAATGCTCTGGAAATACCGTGACGGATTGCACCTGCCTGACCGGTGAAACCACCACCGTGTACATTTACAAGCACATCAAATTTATCAGTGTTCTCAGTGAGAACGAGCGGCTGACGAACAACCAGCTTTAAGGTCTCAAGACCGAAATACTCATCAATATCTCTCTTATTGATTGTAACCTTACCAGTACCCGGTACTAAGTATACTCTGGCAATACTGCTCTTTCTTCTACCGGTTCCGTAATATCTACCCTTAGCCAATGTTATTTCCTCCTTTCAGTCCGATTAAAATGTTAATACCTCTGGCTTCTGAGCTGCATGTGCATGCTCCGGACCAGCGTATACGTGTAATTTTGTAATCATGCTTCTGCCAAGCGGTCCCTTCGGAAGCATACCCTTAACTGCAAGAGTGATAACTTCTTCCGGCTTCTTAGCCATCATTTCTCTCAATGTGGTCTCTCTCATACCACCTGCATAATCGGAGTGATTGAAGTAGATCTTCTGATCCATCTTCTTTCCGGTTACCTTAACCTTGTCTGCGTTTACAACGATCACATAATCACCGGTGTCAATGTGCGGTGTGAAGATCGGCTTGTTCTTACCTCTTAAAACCTTTGCAATCTCAGAAGAAAGGCGACCCAAGGTCTGTCCCTCAGCGTCTACAACATACCACTTTCTCTCGATTGTTGCCGGGCTTGCCATAAAGCTTTTCATTGGTTTACCTCCTTGATAATTTCTGATTTCTTTTATGTTCTTCCAAACCGCTGAAATCAACGGTCTTTCAAGTCACTGTGCGTATTATATCGGATGGGTATGCCTGTGTCAAGCAGTATTTCAAACTTTTTTCGCTTTTTTCAAAAGTTTTTCGCGCGAGTGTCCCGAAAAATCATTTTCAAAATTATATTTTTATAGCTTTTACACCATTCTTTGAATTGTGTATGCAATTTAGCAACCATTTGATCGTCCTTGACGTCTTACTACTTGAGTAGTCAACGTGCCGGTTTACAGTTTGCTATGAAGTTTACATTTATTTCCACTTCTGCTTATTTGTCACTTCCGGTGTGATGATTTCCATTTATTTACTTTTCTATATCTGTCGTATCCGGCATTTCAACGACACGCTTCGCGTCCACAGATACCTCCCGGTGACTTTCCTTCACCGTAAGCAGTGCCTCGTCATAGTGAATCCCCATCAGTGTAAGTCCGCATGCCGGTGCCGTGGCTCCTGCTCCGGCGCGGTCACATGCCGCCAGCGTCTCTGCAATCGAATCCGGTGTACGCCAATGGTACCCTACCTCAATCAGGGTCCCGGCAATGATGCGCACCATATTGTAAAGAAATCCGTTGCCGTTAATGCGAATCGTAATTATCCGGTGCCCGCTTATTCCATCGGCAGGCTCCGCAAGCACCTCCAGCCGGTTTATGGTCCGCACCGTCTCTTTCACCTGTGTATTGACCGAGCAAAAGCTCTTAAAATCATGCTCACCCACCAGATACTTTGCCGCTTCTCTCATCACAGAGACGTCCAGCGGCCGATACAGAAAATGCGTATATCTTCGCATGAGCGGATTCGGGAAAGTCGCATTATAGATGCGGTACTCATAGGTTTTGGTGCAGTCGCAATGTCGAGGGTGAAAATCCGCAGCTACTTCCCTTGATTCCTGTATCACAATGTCCTGTGGCATCCGCGCATTGAGCGCATAGGAAAACTTTTCCCCCGGAATCCTGCTATGCGTATCAAAGACGCACACATTGCCCTGTGCATGCACTCCCGAATCGGTGCGGCTGGCACCAATCACAGCGATATTTTCATGCAGCAGCGCAGAAAGCTCACGGTTTATGACCTCCTCGACCGCCAGTCCGTTTGGCTGGAGCTGCCAGCCGCAATAGTTCGTGCCATCATATGCCACACGCAGCAAAATTCTTTTCATCTTTCCCTCCGTACATAACAGTTTTTTGCCTGTTACCGGGACACCACCGCAGCCTCCACAAAGCTTCCGCTTTCGTCTTTGAGGCACTTATCCTTTTCAGACCAGGTATACTTTCTGCAGGTGTACTCTCCCCGCTCGTAAGCATAGCCGTCCCCGGCATCCTGATAAAGCTCATAGGCACAATCCCTGCCGCTGTATACCTTCCAGCAGATCTTCTCCTGCACCTCGACACAGTCGGCAGCCTCCGCCATCGGCAGAATGCTTCCTTCCTTCACAAAGACAGGTATTCTCTCAATCGGGGCATCCGCGGTAATCCACTGCCCGCCCTCATAGTATTGATCACTCCAAAAGTCATACCAGCCGCAGCCTGCCGGCAGATATACCTTTCTTACATATTCTTTTGTCTGCAAAGGTACATTCCCCGGTGCGTAATACATTGCCTCCGTCACCGGACATATCATGAGACTGTCGCCGAACATATACTGATCCCTGATATCGCAGACCATCGCATCCTTCTTAAAGTCAAAGACCAGAGGCTTTATCATGGACGCATCGTCCTTCCACACATGCCCTGCCTGTGAGTAGATATAAGGCATCAGGCGATAGCGCAGGCGGTTTGCCTCAAGCATCGCATCATAAAACATCCGGTCGCAGCCCTGATACTCCCACAGTTCCCGGCGGCAGTCGGTACCATGCCCGCGAAACACCGGCAGAAAGCTGCCCCACTGGAACCACCTGGTGTACAGCTCCAGATATCCCGCATCCTTTACGGTATCATCAAAATCTCCGTCCCAGTACCAGAATGTGCTCTTCTTGACAAAAAACGCCCCGATATCCGTCGTCCAGTATGGCAGACCGCTGGCGCAGAAATTCAGCCCGCTCGAAATCTGTGCGCGGAACGTAGCCCAGCTTGCAGCGGTATCTCCCGACCAGAGGATGGCACCATAGCGCTGCTGCCCGGTATAGGCACTTCTTGTGAGATTGCAGACACGCTTTTCCTCACTGACCGCTCTCTGGCCTTCGTAAAGCGTCTGCGAATGATAGAGGCAGAACGCATTGGTTGCCCATGCCGGCAGATGATTCTGCAATTCCCTACAATACTCTGTGTACATGATTGCAGGCTCCATGCGCTCGACATGCGACCACTCCACAGTAATCGGCTCACTCGAGTCACACCACCATGCATCCACACCAAATCGGAACAAGCCCTGCTCCGCCTGTTTCCAGTACAGGGCACGCGCCTCCTCATCCAAAGCATTGTAGATGCCGCATGCCGGAAGCATTTTGCCCGCTTCCTTCATCTCACGATAATTCTTCGTGTGCTCATCCATGTTTGGCCAAATCGAAATCATAAAGTGTACATTCTGCTCGTGCAGCCTGCGAATCATCTCTGCCGGGTCCGGAAAGCGCTTCGGGTCGAAGCTCTTTTGTCCCCACATACCATCCTCCCAGGAGCACCAGTCCAGCACAATGCAGTCCAGTCCGATTCCTCTGCGGCGGTACTCCTCCGTCACCTGCAAAAGCTCATCCGCACTCTCATAGCGCTCCTGTGACTGCACGTATCCGAACGCCCACTTTGGCAGCATCGCCGCCTTTCCGGTAAGACTGCGATACTCTTTCACAATATCATTCATGTCGTCAGCAGCGATGAAATAGTAATCCAGCTCATCGTCCGCCTCGGTGTACAGATAGGAGCCGTATGCGTTATCGTTGAAAATCATCGGGCTGTAGGTATCCATGAGCAGGCCGTACCCCGCCGTGGACAGCAGCATCGGCACCGCTATCTTCCGGTTTGCCTGATGCAGGTACACGGTCTGTCCGCGAAGATTTAAGATGCCCTCCTCCTGCTGCCCCAGCCCGTACAATGCCTCATCCTCCTGCCATTCCAGATGTAGCCGGGTATGGTACAGCTTTTCATCCGGCATGCGCGCAGCATCGGTGACATACTCCTTGACGCCGTCCGCCGTCTGAACCTTCTCCACCTTTACCGTTTCATCTCCGGCAAGTTTGTAGGAGGTAAATTCCTCGAGGCATTTGCTGTCCCTTGCACGCTCCCGGAGTAATAATTCGCCGTTTTTGCCATAGTAGGTGTAGGATGCCGATTTGCGGTCAATTGCGATGCGCATTCCGCCAAGCTGACAAACTATCTCGCTATCGCTCTCGCTGACGCTCCACTCCGCATATGATTCTTTTGTAATTACACCGGGCTTTTCACGTTCTGAGAACTTCTCCCTCTGCGTATAGGTGATGCGGATTACCCGCTCATTCACCGGACATAAGCGATGCATTCCGAGCTCGGAATACAACAGCAGCGCATTCCCTTTGCGCTCAACCCTCTCAATACTTCTGCTCTTTGGCTTTGCAGCATATAACATCTTACCTTCCCCCCTGTTATCAATCTGTCTGCCGGACGGTTATTTTTTTCTTGCCGCCAGCCTGTTTGCCCACCGTATGCGTGCTTCTCCATCAGCCTGCTCGCCGAACGGTTTTCCCATGTCTCATCACCAGCCTGTTTGCCGGACGGATTGTCCGTCTCCTGCCGTGCCCCGAACGGGCATCTGCTCCGTTTGCTTGCTTACCCGAGCCTGCGGCTTGCAATAATCAGCGCGATAAAAAGAATCAGCAGGCCCCAGCCAATTCCATCCCTTCTCTGATACCGCAGAGGCTTCATCTTTGTGCGCCCCGCTCCGCCGCGATAGCAGCGCGCCTCCATCGCCATCGCCAGGTCGCCCGCACGGCGAAATGCCGAGATAAACAGCGGCACCAATATCGGAATCATTGCCTTTGCACGCCTTAATATACCGCCGCTTTCAAAATCAGCTCCGCGCGCCTGCTGTGCCTTCATAATCTTGTCGGTTTCCTCTAAAAGAATCGGTATAAACCGAAGTGCAATGGACATCATCATTGCAATCTCATGCACCGGCACATGAAACACCTTGAGCGGCGAGAGAAGCCTTTCCATGCCATCCGTAAGCTGATTCGGCGTGGTGGTGAAGGTCATCAGCGAGGAGCCGAGAATCAGCAAAATAAGGCGTACCGCCATGGATACCGCCAGCTCAATGCCCTCCTTCGAGATGTGAATGAATTTCCACTCAAATACCGGCGTACCGCTTGTCAGAAACAGATTGAACAGCACGGTAAACATCAGGAGAATTATGATTGCCTTCAGTCCGCGCACAATATAGCGAAACGGTACCTTCGAGGTCTTGATGACTGCCCCTAAGGCAAGAGCGGCGA
>CAMALD010000125.1 GCA_945836355.1 uncultured Lachnospiraceae bacterium
CTCACAAATCCCCATTTTACGGGCATTTGCGAGCTTTTTGTAATTATTCAAACTCAATCGTCGCCGGTGGTTTCCCCGTGCAATCATACATTACCCTGTTAACACCCTTTACCTCATTGACAATACGGTTTGTCACCCTGTCAAGCACCTCCCACGGAATGTGAGCGCTCTCTGCGGTCATGAAGTCGCTGGTGGTTACCGCGCGCAGCGCAACGGCGTAATCGTAGGTGCGGCCGTCTCCCATGACGCCCACGGAACGCATGTTGGTAAGGGCCGCGAAATACTGACCGAGGTCCTTGTTCACGCCTGCTTTGGCAATCTCCTCGCGGTAGATGGCATCGGCATCCTGAACGATGCGGACTTTGTCCGCGGTAACCTCGCCGACGATACGAATACCCAGACCCGGGCCAGGGAACGGCTGGCGGTATACGAGGTATTCCGGTATGCCGAGCTCCAGACCTGCCTTGCGCACTTCGTCCTTAAACAACAGACGGAGCGGCTCAATGATCTCCTTGAAATCTACATAATCCGGCAGACCACCAACGTTGTGATGGGACTTGATGACTGCGGATTTGCCCAGACCACTCTCGATGACATCCGGGTAAATCGTGCCCTGCACCAGATAATCGACTGCGCCGATTTTCTTTGCTTCTTCCTCGAATACACGGATGAACTCTTCGCCAATGATCTTTCTCTTGGCCTCCGGCTCGGTTACTCCGGCTAACTTGCTGTAAAAACGCTCCTGCGCGTTGACACGGATAAAATTCAAATCATACGGGCCTTCCGGGCCAAATACCGCCTCAACCTCATTGCCCTCATTCTTGCGGAGAAGGCCGTGATCCACAAAGACGCAGGTAAGCTGCCTGCCGACTGCCTTGGACAAAAGTACCGCAGCCACGGACGAATCCACACCGCCGGAAAGTGCACACAGAACCTTGCCGCTGCCCACCTTCTCGCGAAGCTGCTTAATTGTAGTCTCTACGAAGGAGGACATCTTCCAGTCGCCTGCGCAGCCGCAGACCTTATAGACAAAGTTGGAGAGCATCTGCATGCCCTGCTGCGTATGCATCACCTCCGGATGGAACTGGGTCGCGTACAATCCGCGTCCCGGGCACTCCATAGCTGCCACCGGGCATACCGGTGTGTGTGCCGTAACCGCAAAGCCCTCCGGCATTTTTTCAATATAATCGGTGTGGCTCATCCAGCAGATGGTCTTTGCATCTACACCTTCAAATAATACCGTGGAACAATCAACATCGACTTCGGTCTTGCCGTATTCGCTGACCGGCGCGGTAGCCACCTTGCCGCCGAGCATATATGCCATAAGCTGGGAACCGTAACAGATACCGAGTATCGGGATACCCATGTCAAAAATCTCCTTCGGGCAATGCGGCGACTCCTCATTGTATACGCTGTTCGGCCCACCGGTAAATATGATGCCCTTCGGGTTCATTTCTCTGATTTTATCAAGTCCAAGACTAAATGGGTGTACTTCGCAGTAAACGTTACATTCTCTTACACGTCTTGCGATGAGTTGATTATACTGTCCGCCGAAATCGAGAACAATAATCAATTCTTTCTCCATTGTTTGTTCCTCCTTAAAAGTATTTCCTGCTTCTTTGCCCCTCATTGTACTATAGTTTTGCCAAAAATGCTACAAAATTTTCTTTGTAGTGATTTTTTGTACTGTCACATGCGGTATCTATCTTTCGCGCAGTTCGTCCAATGTCATGCGGTATGCGGGCATAAACTCTTCACGGAACACGTCCAGTTCTTCCAGCTTCATCTGGTCAAGCGCCGCCTCGGTGGCTTTGCGTGCATAGGTGAATTCGGCGTTCTGCATGGTTTCTTCCTCATAGCATTTAATCAGTGCCGACAGCTTATCAGCCGCCTTCACCAGCCTGCACAGATATGCATCCTCCGCCGGAGGAAAAAACAGCGGCTCATATGCCGCGCGAATGTCCTGCGGCAAAAGCTCCAGCAGCTGATTGGCGGCAACGTCCTCAATATTCTTAAAAGTGTCTCTCATCTCTTCGCTGTAATACTTGACCGGCGTCGGCATATCGCCGGTGATAATCTCCGTACAGTCGTGATACAGCCCAATCAATGCCGCCCTCTGCACGTCCAGCTGTTTTCCAAAACGAGTGTTGCCGATGACAGCCAAAAGGTGAGCCAGCATGGCAACCTCCATGGAATGCTCGCTGATGTTTTCCTTGCGAGAATTGCGCATCAGCGCCCAGCGGTCAATGTATTTCATGCGCGACATCATCGCGCTGAACTTACTGATCTGTTCTGACATAGTGTTCTCCTTGTCTGTTATTCATGAGCAGGACACATAAACACTTTGTTCCCCGCCTTTATCATGCTTCCGTCGTTTCACATAGTATCGTGCGTGCCCCATCGCCTGTTATTTCTTCAGGTACTTCTTCACATACTGCCCGGTGTAGGAAATTTTCTTTTTCGCCACCTCCTCCGGTGTGCCTTTGGCAATAACGGTGCCCCCCTTATCGCCGCCCTCCGGACCGATATCGATAATGTAGTCCGCGGTTTTGATAACATCCAGATTGTGCTCAATGACTACTACTGTGTTGCCCCCCTCGGTCAGGCGCTGCAGGATATCTACCAGCTTGTGCACATCCGCAAAGTGCAGACCGGTGGTCGGTTCGTCCAGAATGTAGATGGTCTTGCCGGTGCTGCGGCGGCTGAGCTCTGTCGCCAGCTTGATACGCTGTGCTTCGCCGCCCGACAGCGAGGTGGACGGATGTCCGAGCTTTAAATAGGACAGGCCGACATCGTTCAAGGTTTCGATTTTACGTCGGATAGCAGGTACATTCTCAAAGAAATGCACAGCCTCCTCGATTGTCATATCCAATACATCATAGATTGTCTTGCCCTTGTAGCGCACATCCAGCGTCTCACGGTTGTAACGCTTGCCCTCGCACACCTCACAAGGCACGTATACATCCGGCAGGAAATTCATCTCAATTTTGATAATGCCATCACCGGAGCAGGCTTCACAGCGTCCGCCCTTGACGTTAAAGCTGAATCTTCCCTTGGTATAGCCCTTCATCTTCGCATCCTGCGTGGAGGCAAATAAATCGCGTATCAAGTCAAACACACCGGTATAGGTGGCCGGATTCGAGCGCGGCGTGCGTCCAATCGGCGACTGGTCAATGCTGATGACCTTGTCCAGCTGCTCCGTACCAAGGATGGCATCGTGGTCGCCCGCAATCGTGCGTGCACGGTTCAGCTTCTTTGCAAGGCTCTTGTACAAAATCTCATTGACCAGAGAGCTCTTACCCGAACCGGATACCCCCGTGACACAGGTAAACACGCCAAGAGGAATATCCACGTCAATATTCTTGAGGTTATGCTCACGCGCGCCCTTAATCGTCAAAAAGCCGGTCGGTTTGCGCCGCCTGGACGGCACCGGAATCTCCAATCGATGGCTCAGGTAAGCGCCCGTGATGGATTCCGGCGTATTCATAATCTCCTCTGCGGTGCCCGCAGCCACCACCTCACCGCCATGCGAACCCGCACCCGGCCCGATATCTACAATATAGTCCGCTGCAAACATCGTGTCCTCGTCATGTTCCACCACAATCAGGGTATTGCCGAGATCGCGAAGATGCTTGAGCGTCCCCAGCAGCTTGTCATTATCCCTCTGGTGCAGCCCGATGCTCGGCTCGTCCAGAATATACGCCACGCCGACCAGCCCGGAACCAATCTGCGTTGCCAGACGGATGCGCTGTGCCTCGCCGCCCGAAAGGCTGCCGGTGGCACGCGCCAGGGTCAGGTAATCCAGCCCGACATCCACCAGAAACTGCAGTCTGGCGCGAATCTCCTTCAAAATCAGCTCACCGATTTTAGCCTGCTGGGAGGTCAGCTTCAAATCAGCCATGAAATCCTTCAGATCACGCACGGAGCATTCGGTCACTTCGGCAATGTTGCGGTCTCCTACAGTCACAGCCAGCGCTCCCGGCTTCAGGCGTTTTCCCTTGCACACCTTACACGGGGTGGAATTCATGTATGTCTCATATTCTGCCTTTGAGGACTCCGAGGAAGTCTCGCGGTAGCGGCGCTCCACATTGCGAATCAGCCCCTCAAACTCGACATCATACACGCCCTCGCCGCGCTGTCCCTTATAGTGGACCTTCACCTTGCGCCCGTCCGTGCCGTGAATCAGCATGTGTCGGATATCCTCGGGTAGATCCTTGTATGGGGTATAAAGATCAAACTTGTATTCCTTCGCCAGCGCCTCAAGTATGCAGCGGGTGTAGCTCGACTTATCCACTGCCGACTGCCACCCCGGCACAGCGATAGCCCCCTCCGCAAGGCTGATGCCCGTGTCCGGAATCATCAGCTCCTCCGCAAACTCCATCTTGATGCCGATACCATGACATTCCGGGCAGGCTCCAAACGGGTTGTTAAAGGAGAAGGAACGCGGCTCCAGCTCTTCAATGCTGATACCACAATCAGGACAGGAAAAGCTCTGACTGAACATAATCTCCCTGTCACCGATTACGTCCACCACCAGCAGACCGTCTGTGAGCTTGAGCACGCTCTCAATGGAGTCCGTCATACGCTTTTCGATACCGGCTCTGACCACCAGACGGTCAATGATAATCTCAATATTATGCTTAATGTTCTTTTCCAGCTTAATTTCTTCACTCAGGTCATAAACATTCCCATCCACGCGCACACGCACATAGCCGCTGCGCTTCGCCTGTTCAAATATCTTGGCATGCTCCCCCTTGCGTCCGCGCACAACCGGTGCCAGTAGCTGGAGCTTTGTCCCCTCCGGCAGCCGCATAATCTCGTCCACCATCTCATCCACCGTCTGTCTGTGAATCTCACGACCGCACTTCGGGCAGTGCGGGATACCGATGCGCGCATACAAAAGGCGGAAATAATCGTAGATTTCCGTGACGGTGCCCACCGTGGAACGCGGGTTGCGGTTTGTGGACTTCTGGTCGATGGAAATCGCCGGGGACAGCCCCTCGATACTCTCCACGTTCGGCTTCTCCATCTGCCCGAGGAACATTCTCGCGTATGAGGACAGGGACTCCATGTAACGCCTCTGTCCTTCCGCGTAGATGGTATCAAACGCCAGGGAGGATTTGCCCGAGCCGCTCAGGCCCGTCAGCACCACAAACTCATTGCGCGGAATATCCACATCAATTCCCTTCAAGTTGTGCTCCTTCGCACCAC
>CAMALD010000126.1 GCA_945836355.1 uncultured Lachnospiraceae bacterium
AAATGGCAGTCCATAAATATCTGCAAGATTTTCCCGGTTAATCACAAGCTGTGTCTCACCGGAATACAGCAGCCTTCCCTCCTTCATGAGAAAGACACGGTCGCAATAGCGCAGAGCAAGATTCACATCGTGTAAAACCGCCAAAACGGTCGTATTCCCCGTCTCACAAAGGTTCTTCATAAGCTCCATCAGCTCAACCTGATGCTTAATATCAAGCTGCGACACCGGCTCGTCCAAAAGCATCCACTCCGCCTCCTGTGCAATGGCTCTTGCCGCTACGACTCTCTGCAGCTCACCGCCGCTTAGATGCAGCACACTCTTTCTGCGCAGTGCTTCGCAATTTGCCATGCGGATGGCCTCGTCAACGGCCCGCTTATCGTCCGCCGAAGCGGTCTCAAACCGGTTCTGGTGAGGGAATCTTCCCATCCCCACGATTTCCTCCGCCGTAAAATCAGCTTCACATGCCGTATTCTGCGGTACATAGGCAAGTTTTTTTGCCAGCTCCTTTCGGTTCCAGCCCTCCAAAGCAAGCTCTTCCAGAAATATTGCCTTGTCCGATGGTAACAGACGCAGCATATGGCGCAGAAGCGATGTTTTCCCCGACCCGTTTGCCCCGAGAATACCATAGAAATATCCCGGCTCAAGGGATAGCGCAATGCTGCTTAGCACCGGTTTTTCCGCGCCCTTAGGCTTCCAGTTTAAATTTTCAACCCGAAACTGCTGCATTCCCTACATTCCTTTCTTCTTATCGCGCCACAACAGAAAAATGAAGTACGGCGCTCCGAAAATGGAGGTCACCACACCCACCGGTATCTCCGACGGTGCAGTCAGAGTACGTGCAAGGGTATCACAAAGAATCATGAAAACAGCTCCGCCCACCATCGCATACGGCAGAAGTCTTCGATGATCAGGTCCAAAAATCAATCGCATACAATGCGGTATAATCAGCCCCACAAAGCCGATAATTCCACTCACCGAGACGCAGGCAGAAACCAGCAGCGTTCCTGCAAGAATTATGCCGATGCGGACCTTTTTCATGGACACGCCGAGCGTTTTTGCAGTATCCTCTCCCGCCGCAATCAGATTGAGTTCCCTTCCGAAAGCCAGAAGGGACGCTGTCCCTGCCGCCACCGCAATCAGAAGAAAAAGCACCTTCTCCCAGCTTGCCGAGCCGAAGCTGCCAAGAGTCCACATATATATTTTTTCCAGCTGCTCCCGATGTCTGGTCATCAGCAGAGAAATAATTGCCGAAAGCAGCGAGCTGACTGCCGTGCCCGTAAGCAGCAAATGCACCGTGCGCATTCCTGTACCGCTGCCTGCAAGCCGGTATACCAGCAGTACCGTAAGCAGCCCTCCGACCAATGCACATACTCCGATGTAGCTCAATCCGAAAAACCAGCCCGAAGCTCCAAAGAGCATCCCCAGCGTCGCGCCAAGTGCCGCACCGGAGGATACCCCCAAAATATGCGGATCGGCTAGAGGATTGCGAAACAGCCCCTGAAACGCCGCTCCGGTAATCGAAAGCCCCATTCCGGCAAGACCTGCCAGCATAATTCTTGGCAGGCGCACCCGATACAAAATGGTATGGTACACCGGCGCAATCTGCTTCGTGCCCGCCAGTTCTCCGATGAACGGCAGCTTTGCTATAAGCAGGCGGATGGCATTGCCGGCACCCAATTTTGCCGACCCGACCAGCGATGCACCGAAAATCGTGCCAATCAGAAGCACGCTCAGCAGTACCATGACCGGAATGAACGGCAGACGATATCCTTTTTTGTTCTTCTCAACTTTATTAGCCATATATTCTATTATAATACTATGATGTTTGGGGCAAAAGGCATTTTGACCCTTGTATCATACTATTTTTCCTCTTCCTGCGTTTACTGCTGCGGTATTTCCTCACCGTGGAACAATGCGGCAAGCTGCACAAAGATCGTTGCGTTCTGATATCCCTGACGATCCAGCAGGTGATAAGTGTCAAGCTCTACTACACGATTATTTTTCACTGCGGAAAGCTCCTCATAACCCGGTGTGGCACAGAAATCTGCTGCCATGCCCAGTCCGATGATAATAATCTGCGGGTCAGCCTCGATAAGCGCCTCATGGTCGATGGTCCACCCGTCGATATCCTGTGCAATGTTATTGCCGCCTGCCGCACTCAGAAGCTGTCCGATAAAGGTCTGACCGCCTGCGGTGTAATCCCCCCACTCGCCATAGCCTACCACATAGTATACCGTCGGTGCTTCAACATTTGCATACTCTTCCGCAGCATAATGCGCAATTGTATCATCAATGGTCTTCTGTGTTTCTGTCGCAAGCGCTTCGCCTGCCTCCTTCAAACCGGTCAGCTCGCCGAGCGCACGGATGATTCCGTATACACCGTTCATGTCGGCACCATCATACAGTACGGCAACCGGGATGCCCAGATCTGTCAGCTGCTTCTCAGTATCCTCCGTAAAATGTGCGGAGCCGATGACAAGATCCGGCTGTAACGCCAGAATAGCCTCAACATCCGGTGTATAGATTGTACCAACGGACGGGATATCGACCGCTTCTGCCGGAAAATCACAGTAATCGGTACGTCCGACCACCCGGTCGCCTGCTCCGAGCTTAAACAAAATGTCTGTGATGTTTGGTCCCATCGATACGATGCGCTGCGGAGTCTTTGAAAGCTCCAGTACCGTGCCGTCCGGAAGTGTCACCGAATAAGACGCATCCGCTACCGGCTCCTCGGTTGGTGCTGCAGTCGGCTCCTCACTCGGTCCTGCGGTTGGTGCTGCAGTCGATCCCTCACTAGGCCCTGCGGTTGGTGCTGCAGTCGGTGTTTCCTGAACCTCATTGCTGCCGCACGCACTCAGCGTAGCGAGCATTACCGTACAAAGCAGCATTGCCCAAAGTTTTTTTAAGTTCCTCATAATTCCTCCCTGCCATTCCCTCTCCCGGAATCGCAAAAAAATATACTCGCATGGCAGGTTTCCTGACTCATGGATCAATTTACTTTCTGCCTCTTCTCGATGATACAAAAAGCTTCACTTTCGGTATCTTCAATGAGTTTCCACAGCAAGGTACAGGCCTTGCATTTGGCTGCAGAGTTCATCCCCATTCACAGTAGTGGGAGCTGCCGCAGATTTGCACTGCGTTCCCTTTTACCTCTTTTTACGGAGCACCACACGGCAATGTCATATTATAGAAGATTCACTGTTGTTTTGCAACCTTTTATTTATTTTATGGTTTTGTATGGAATAATACAAATTTTCTGGGCTCTTTTCCATTTTCTTTGCGCGTCATCTGTGTTATGATAGAGCCAGAAACTGTTACCAAAGTAATAACTTAACGGAGGATTCTATGAAAAAAGAACTATTTAATTCCGGCTGGGAATTCTGTAAGAAACCGCTCGGCATTTCCCTGCCTGCGGTACTCGCTGACAATGATTTTGCCCCGGTAGAGCTTCCACATGACTTTTTGATTTTTAATTCAGAAGACCTCTACGAAACTACCGAGGGCTGGTACCGCAAAGTATTTTCCCTCTCCTGCCCGCCAGGTCAGTGCGCTTATTTGCGCTTTGAGGGCGTATATATGGACACAACCATCTACATAAACGGAAAACAGGTATTTGAATGGAAATACGGCTATTCGAGCTTTGAATTTGAAATTACGCCATATCTTTGTACCGGCGACAACGAGCTTGTGGTTCGTATTGTTCACCAGAGCCCGAACTCCCGCTGGTATTCCGGAGCAGGAATCTACCGCAACGTATGGCTCAAAACCGGCGATACCAGACATTTTGACACAGACGGCATCTATACTTCCATCCGCCGTGCGGACGAAGCCTGGCAGGTCTTAATCGACAGTTCGGTGATTCTGCCTGAGAACACCGACTGCTCCTCCTTAAGCATCCGCCACTCCATCACACGCGCCGACGGCACCCTGGTTTCCGGCGCTGTAGACTGCAGTCTTGATGCTGCCACGGTGTTCTGCCCATACCGCAACAGGGACATCACCGTATTTGCCAATACCCAGACACTGCCGGTAATCACCCCACTACTTTGGGATCTGGATACCCCTAATCTCTACACCTTGACCAGCGAGCTTTTGGAAAACGACACGGTAATCGACAGCGAGACCTGCCGCATCGGCTTTCGCACCGCAGAATTCACCCCTGAGGAAGGATTTCTGCTTAACGGCCGCAAGGTGCGCATAAACGGTGCCTGCGAGCACCACGACCTCGGCTGTCTCGGTTCCGCTGTGAACAAGACCGCTCTGCGCCGCCAGCTCACACTGCTCAAGGAGATGGGGGTCAATGCCATCCGCACCTCCCACAATATGCCCGCAGTCGAACTGATGGAGCTTGCCGATGAGATGGGTATCCTGATCGATTCCGAAAGCTTCGATATGTGGGAACGCCCCAAGACCACTTATGATTATGCACGTTTTTTCAAAGAATGGTGCCGCAGGGATGTTGCCTCCTGGATTCGCCGTGACCGCAACCACACAAGCGTCATTCTCTGGAGTATCGGCAATGAAATCTACGATACCCACGCCGATGCCCACGGTCAGGAAATCACACGCATGCTGATGGAATATGTCCGCGAGAACGATCCAAGACGCAACGCTCCTTCCACCATCGGCTCTAACTACATGCCTTGGGAAAACGCACAGAAATGTGCAGATATCATCAAATACGCCGGATACAACTATGCCGAGCGCTATTACGATGAACACCACGCAAAGCATCCTGACTGGATCATCTACGGCAGTGAGACCTCCTCCGTGGTACAGAGCCGCGGTATCTATCATTTTCCGTTCAGACAGTCCATCCTCTCGGATGATGACGAACAGTGCTCCTCACTTTGCAACAGCTCAACCAGCTGGGGTGCTAAAAATGTCATGGCCTGCATTGCTGATGACCGTGATACCGCCTACAGTGCAGGACAGTTTATCTGGACCGGTTTTGACTACATTGGAGAGCCTACCCCGTACCACACCAAAAACTCCTACTTCGGCCAGATTGATACTGCCGGTTTCCCTAAGGATTCGTTCTACATTTTTCAGGCAGAGTGGACCGATTACAAAAAGGCACCGATGGTGCATCTCTTCCCATACTGGGATTTCAATGAGGGGCAGCCGGTCGATGTGTTGATTTGCTCAAACGCCCCTCGCGTGGAATTGCTGTTAAACGGCGCTTCCCTCGGCACC
>CAMALD010000127.1 GCA_945836355.1 uncultured Lachnospiraceae bacterium
ATCCTGCTGCACTTCGACGGAAAAATCCAATGCACGCTCCAGCAGCTTTACCGCAAGTATTGTGACTGCGACATACTCCCCGTTTTCATCCCTTTGAATCGTCTTTGCCGGCATTATGCCAAAACGATACCCGGTTGAATCCGAATTGCTGTGATATACCTCCAGAACCGTTGATTTCACTACTCTTGACCCGCTAAGTACAGTCAGGGTCACGCCATCCGCAAGCTCCTCTCCATTTTTCAGCTTAATCTTAAGCGGATATGCATTGTCCCTTCCGGCAACCGCCTTCTCAAACTTTTCGGTGGAGTTGATTTCTACCATGATATCCTGCCCGTTACGCTCCGCCGAATATCCGAGAGCTGTACCGCCGCAGTTGATAGAAGCTACCTCCGTGTCAATTCCGTCTGCAAGCCGGATAATGAATTTGAGCCCCGCCGGTGTATCGCCCTCCGGTTTGACCAAAGATACTCTTCCCTTTTCATCCAACCGCACCGCGTCGGTTTCCGCACCATCCAACACAATACTGCTCTGCTTCGGATAATCCGATACAGTATGGCAATATGGCAGCGAAGGTACACGCAAGCCATCCTTTTCCGAGTAAACGCTCTTCTTCCGGACATAAATGCAGGAACCTGTGGGAGCTTTACTCTCTGTGAAGATGGTCTTTTCCGAAGTAATCGCCGTCCACGAAGCATCCTTCTTCAGACTTCCTCCGGCAGCGACAATCGTGTATTCATACGGATTTGCCGCAGAAGCCGCCGGTGAGATTACCTGATCATTTTCATCCTTCTTCTCTGCGAGCACCAACTCCAGTGACGAATAGCTAACATAGGAAAATTCTGCATTATCCGGTGCTTTCTCCTGCGCTTTTACCAGAATGGTCTTTTCCGCAGAGGGCAGCTTTTTCGCCGTTGCCGCAGTCCGAATCCGCACAGTCACATCGCGTCCTGCCCTGCTCTCAGTGCCAAAGGCATCCGCGGCGGCTACAGCCAGCAGAAGTCCGTTTTTGGTACAGGCAGTCCATTTTCCGCTGTCACCGGTGCTGTATTCCAGCTTATCCGTAGTAGCAATTTTAAGTTTGGCTGCATCGTAGGTCAGCTTCGGTGCCGCCGCCTGTTTCGAAAGCTGCAGCTTTACCTCCCTGCTCGGTCTGCTTCCTGCCTGCAGGATTCCGTTTATCACACTGCCCTTCACCTGCCCCACCCGGAAGTACAGTGTGATTCCCTTCGCATAGAAGCGTTTCATTACAGCGAGCGTTTCCGTCTGCGCTCCGGTTGCCTTTCCCGCGCTTACCCATGTGGTAGAATCCGCCTTGCGCCAGTATATAGTGCCCTCTCCGGCATTTGTATACCGGAAACGCTCAGTGATGGCATCAAATGTCACCTTGAAATTGGTTATCTGCTTCGGCAATACCACCGAAACCGGTGTCCGGGATTTATCCCCCTTCAATGTAAGGGTATAATCCTTTGTCTTACTCACCCAGGAAATATCTAAAATATATTCATTATTTGCAAAAGTACCGTATGCACACTCCCAGTTTTTCATTTTGCCATCGGAATAGTACAGCTTCGTATCCTTTGCAGAGGTCACCACAGTCAGGGTCTCCTTCTCGTAATCAATCTCCTTTACGGTCAGGACTGCATCGGCAGCCTGCGCCTTTTTCTCCGGCAGGAATGCCATAAAGAGTAACAGTACCAGCATCCATATTTTATTTTTCATCAGCATCTGTGACATATTTCCCTCATTTCTAAAAACAATCCTGCCCTTCGGCAAGGACCGCTATTTCCTGTTCAGGCCTTTGCAAAAAGGCAGGTATCATCTCCTGCGATATATATCGTCACAACATATTCTTTTATTAACGCCTGCTCTATTTTTTCCACGGCGAATCGATATACTGACCCGAATTCGGCATCTTCGTCGGCTCCTTTACCTCCGGGGTCGGCGTCGGTGTCGGCGTCGGGCGGTGCGCAAACTCATAATCCGCCTCTTCCTCCGTCATCATCGCGCTGATTGTATAATTTACAGCTGCATTCCACAGCATCCACTGCGTCTGTCCGCTGTCATACGTCGCATTGATCTGTGCGCGGATTTCCTCCGGCCCGTATCGCATATAATGCTTAAGGTAGGAGGCAGTGAAATCCTGCAGCCACGGGCGTACCGTAGCTCTGTGCTTATACTCCGGAATCTTTGCCAGCACCTTGTTGGAATCCGATAAGGCCATACTCACAATCTTGTACGGCTCCAGATCCGGGTAATCAATTCCCGCATAGCCATAGCTATAGTGCGACGGGTAAATCATCGGGCAGATGTAATCCAGATACTGGCATAGCGCCATGTAATCCTGACCGACAATGCGCTGGTCCACCGTACTGCGGATAACCGTACCAAACAAATCCGCAGACACGTAAATGCCCATCGGCCGGATCTGCTCACACAGGTACTTCACTGCAGCGGTGATGGCATCAATCTTCGTGACATTTTCGTCGTCACAGTAGACCAGCTCGGACACCTTGCCCTCAGTCGGGAAACGCACATAGTCGAAATTAATCTCATCAAAGCCAATATCCGCAATGTTCTGCGCAATCTCCACATAGTAATCCAAAACCGTCTGATTCATCGGATTCAGCCAGCCCAGCCTGCTGTTGTCCTTATATACGGTGCCATCCTTCAGATGCAGTCCCAGCTCCGGCACCGTGCGTACCAGAAGCGGGTCCTTAAAGGCAACCACCCGGGCTATCATATAGATATTGTGCTCCTTGCAGGTCTTCATGAATTTCTCCATGTTCGGGATAAAGGAGCGCGCCGTACCGAATTCATCAATCAGCTTACCCGACATCATGTAGGTAAGTCTTCCGTCATCATCCTTGACATCGATAACAATGGTGTTGAGCTCGGTAGAGTCAATCCATTCCAGAATCGTATCCAACTTGTTATTGACCGCATCCGAGGTGACATAAATGCCCTTGACATTGGTCGGCACCCGGGTATCCACAAAGTCCGCCATCCAGATTTCATCCTCCGGTACCGGCGTAGCTGACACCGGCTGGGTCGGCTGTGTCCAAAGTCCATACGGTCCCCGCATATCCGGATCTCTATTTTCATCTGCTACCGGGGAAAGCATCGGTGTAACAGTAATCGTGCCCTCCGGATTTTCCTCCGGCTTCTCATTTTGCAGTTCCTTCCAATACCGTATTCCAAATATCCCCATGCCGGCGAGCAGAAGCAAAAAAAGCAGTATCACAACTGCTTCCTTTGCGCCTTTACGGCTACGGCGGTATCTTACTTTTGTAAAATCAGGACCCTGTCGTCTTTTTCTCATATTGTTTCTCCATACGGCATGCCAAGCCTGCCCGGCTACATTACATTATTACGCATTTTTTCCGCAACAGAACTTGTATTTCTTTCCGCTCCCGCAAGGGCACGGCTCATTTCTGCCGACTTTCTTCCCCTTGACAATCGTGCCGGACTTTCTCTGCTGCAGATACAATTCCTTTCTGCGTTCTGCCGGAATCAGATTGTCCCATGCCGGAAGATTGTACAACCATTCTGCCTCTGCACCGACCATGTTGTAGTACAGCTTTTCCTTATCAAAGCCGAGATTAACCTCCGTGTCCTCTGTCATCTCCTCAATCGGATTTTCCTTTACCAGACTCTCGTTGATACCGTCCAGAAAGCCGGTCATAATCTTGATGGAAGTGTTATATTTCTCAGCAAGCTCCTTCACGGTACCGGTAACCACCTCGTCAGGATTTGCAAGAAGCTGCTCATAGATTCCCTTCTCAACTGCAAAATAATTGCCCCAGTAAAGCTGCCCTTCCTTCTTGTTCATGTCCAGGGCGTATGCCTCTTCTCTCCATTCGGTTAATAAACTCATCTCATCCTCCATTCTGCCCGGCCGTACAAATTTTATCCGGCTGCACATTTTTTAATATTTTGTTATAATCGCATGTATAATCCCCAAAATGCCGGTTATACTATGAGTGTCCACAAAAAGTGGAATTCATTTTCCGGAATTCCCCCTCCGGAAAATGTACACCAAAGATAAGAAAAATACTTATCCTCCCCTTTTTTAGGGCTGTCACCGATGTGACAGCTCTTTTTTATTATAGTTGATTCCGGATTTTTGTCAAGTTTCGGTATGCTTTTTCTGCTCCCTGCGCGCCTTGTGAAGCTCATGCAGAGTGGTATCCCCCTCACTTCTCTTTGTCATATGCGCAAACAGCCTTGTCAAAATATACAGAAAAATCGGCACAAACACCGTACTTGCCAGGCATCCCATAAATAAGCCCATCGAGTACGGGCTTGCCGTCACTGCAGCAATAACCGTCACCACATACAGACCAAGCAGCAGCACAATACATACCCAGGCTATGATTCTCATTCCTTTTTGTTTCATATGCTTTTTTTCCTTTCTGAAATCCATTTATTCTTTTCCGATTTTCTTAAAATACTCCTGTATCTGCTTTTCGTATCCGTTGTCCGAGAGCACGTAAAATTTCCGGTCTTTATAGGCATCCGGCAGATACTGCTGCTGTACATAGTGGTTTTCGTAATCATGTGCATATTTGTAGCCGATACCGTGTGCCAGCTTTGCCGCACCGCCGTAGTGTGCATCCTGAAGATGTCCCGGTATCGGCGGGGTCTTGTCCTGCTCCACTGCCTTCATCGCTTCTGAAATTGCACAGACCGCCGAATTGCTCTTCGGTGCACATGCCACATATGCTGCCGCCTGCGCCAGAATAATCTGTGCCTCCGGCATTCCGATTCTCTCCACTGCCTGTGCTGCCGCGGTTGCCACCACCAGCGCATTCGGGTCGGCATTCGACACGTCCTCTGCAGCACAAATCATAATGCGTCTGGCGATAAATGCCACATCTTCACCGGCATACAGCATGCGTGCCAGATAATAGACCGCCGCATCCGGGTCGGAGCCGCGCATGCTCTTGATAAAGGCAGAGATTGTGTCGTAATGGTTATCCCCTTTTTTATCATACTTCAAGGTGCGCTTCTGTATACACTCCGAAGCTACCGGAAGAGTAATATGGATTTTTCCGTCCCCGGACTGCTCCGTAGTCAGCACGCCAAGCTCCAGCGCATTCAGCGCCGAGCGCGCATCCCCGTTACAGACATCCGCGAGGAAATCTGCCGCCTCC
>CAMALD010000128.1 GCA_945836355.1 uncultured Lachnospiraceae bacterium
TCCACATAATCCTTGCCGTGCTCCACATAAGAGCTGCTCACTCCCCTGATACATTCAATGACCGGCTTGGAGAGCAGCGTTTTCCCGACTTCATAATTGTAGGTGTCCGTGATTACCCTTAAATTGTTGTCAACGACAATGATTCTGCCGCTGAAAATATCTGCCGCCGTCAGGATTTCGGAGGTAATCTCCTGCCCCTGCGCCGCCATATAGCCTGCTGCAGACATTTGATTTGCCAGAGCCTTGCCATAATCCGACACTTCGGCAATGCGGCTGTCAACCGCCTGTCTACGACAGCCTATCACTGTCCCCACGGTCACCGCCGCCAATGCCGCACCGGTTACAAAAATCAAAAGAAGTAAAAAACTGACTCTCATACTTTTGAGCTGCTTCAGTTTTTGTTTAAAAGCCTCCACCGCCATTACTCCTTATCCATCTGAAAATAATAGCCCACGCCCCACTTTGTGTGTACATACTTCGGCTCACTCGGATTGTCCTCGATTTTCTCCCGCAGTCTTCTGATATGTACATCGACCGTGCGGACATCCCCCGGATAGTCATAGCCCCAGACCAGATTCAATAGGTTTTCCCTGCTGTACACCTTATTCTGATTATTTACCAAAAGCTCAAGCACATCATATTCCTTCGTCGTCAGGTTCATCTCACGGCCTCGAATATAGACCCGTCTTCCCTCATGGTCAATTGTCAAATCTCCAAAGGACTCGCGCGCCTTCTCTTTTTTATCCTTATCCGCATTCTGCGCCCTGCGGTCGTTTCTGCGAAGAATCGCCTTGATACGCGCCTTCACCTCAAGAATATTAAAAGGCTTGGTAATATAATCATCCGCACCGTACTCCAGTCCAAGGATTTTATCCATATCGTCTCCCTTTGCCGTGAGCATGATAATCGGCACATCGGAAAATTCACGAATCTGCTGGCACACCTCAAAACCGCCGACCTTAGGCAGCATGACATCCAGCAGTATCACATCATATTCATTCCCCTTGGCAGCGGCAAGCGCTTCCTCACCGTCGTAAACACAGTCCACCTCCATACCGTCCTGCTCAAGGCTGAAACGGATGCCCTTTACAATAAGCTTCTCATCATCTACAACAAGTACCTTTTTTCCCATATTATCCACGATCCCTTCCATCCGGTTTATTGCCCGGCAACGATATCATCACAAATTTTGCGGTACAACGACTCCTTTATCCCCGATACCTTCATCAGGTCCTCGCAAGCCTGAAAGCCTCCGTTCGCTTCACGGTAAGCCACGATTGCTTCCGCTTTCGCCTGCCCGATTCCGTTTAACGTCATAAGCTGCTGTACGGTCGCTGTATTGATATTTAGTTTTGTCCCGGCTGACTCTCCGCCGGATGTCTTCTGCTGCTGTGCGAGCTGTGCCTCATTCACCATTCCCCGGTTTTCCAGCAGCTGCTGAACTTCACTTCTGGTAGGAATATATACTTTTTCGCCGTCCTGCAGCACCGCCGCAAGATTGCAATAATCCTGCGCTGCCTCCTCAAGGAAGCCACCTGCCGCCGACACGGCATCCACCAGCCGTTCCCCTTCGGAAATCTCATATACCCCGGGGCTGTTCACCGCCCCGCAGACATGTACCCGGATATATGCCGTCACATTCCCACTGCCCGTTTCCGACGCTGATGCACTGTCCGATTCCTGCCCATCCCCAGACACACTCTGCTGAGATGCCCCCTCCTCCTTCTCTGTCCGGATATCCGGGGACTCTCCAAATATCTCCTTAGCGTTTCCGGACCTGCCGGACGTCATGCCAAGATATATGCAGCCCGAAATAAGTACAAATACAACAGCCAGACACCATTTGAGCCACATCCGTTTTTGATTCCTATGCATTAAGAAACACCCTGCCTTTCCAAAGCGCTCCTTACAAACTGTACCCTCAATACAATTCAATCTTATTCTACCCGATAACCTCCGCCATGACAAGTCTATTTTTCCTTTTTCAGTTTTTCAATGTCCCTTCAGACCTGACCACTGGAACATGATGATTCCCCCGATAACAAATACCAGTGCAATCACCTTGCGCCACTCAAAAGCTGCTTTCTCCATTCCGAACAACCCGAACAGCTCAATCAGATAAGCCGCAATGAGCTGCGCCGTAACAATAAGCATGGCAGATTTTGCCGGTCCCAGAATTGCCACACTCTTAATCACTGTGTAGGTGATTGCAATCCCGATTACTCCTCCGAGAAGCATATACTTTCTGTCAATGCTAAACAGCGAGCCGAAGGATGCCTGCTTTCCGGTAATATACCAGGCGGCAAGACTGACCACCAGAGCCGAAAGCTGCACAAAGGTTGCCGCGGTCCAGATACTGGTCTGCCTTGTAACTCCGGTGTTAAAAACGCCCTGAACACTCATCATGATTCCCGATAAGATTGCGATTAATATACCAGACATAGTTTTGCTTTACCTGCTTTCTTTTTTGAATCAGTATTCGCAGATTGCGTAAAACTATTCGCGCTGCATTCCACTTTTAAAAAAGCACGTGTTATGGTATACTCTTCCTATACTTTACTAATACATTTCGTTGTCCGGCAAGAGGTACTTTATGGAAGAACATAAAATCCAAATCATAGCACACATTCATAACGGTTTTTCAAGCAAATTCGGTATTCCGAGGCAGAGCAGTCTGGTTGCAAAAATTACTTCACGTATTGTGTTTGAGAAGGAATTCCGCGACCCGAACGCCTTCCGGGGACTGGAGGCTTATTCCCACTTGTGGCTTCTGTGGGAATTCTCGGAAAATCTCGGAAAGGCATGGTCTCCAACCGTAAAACCGCCGCGGCTCGGCGGCAATACACGCATGGGCGTATTTGCCACAAGGTCACCGTTTCGCCCGAATCCCATCGGACTTTCCTCCGTAAAATTAGAGCGAATCGAAATGAGCCGCAGCGATGGTCCCGTCCTGATTGTCTCCGGTGCCGATTTAATGGACGGCACTCCAATCTATGATGTTAAGCCTTACCTTTCTTTTACCGACAGCCACCCGGATGCCCTCTGCGGCTTTGCCGATGAGGTAAAGGCACGCACACTCACCGTACATTTCCCGCCGAAACTCCGCTCCCTGCTGCCGGAAGAGCTCTACGAACCGATATGCGGCATTTTATCCGGAGACCCGCGTCCGGCATATCAAAACGACCCGGACCGCCGTTACGGTGTGGAATTTGCCGGATATGACATCCGCTTCTGCGTCAACGACGATGTCCTGACGGTCTGCGAGATTGTAAGGCTATGAGTTCTCACTCTCCCGGCAGACTGTTTCGCACACACAGCGTGCCCCAGCCAAGCTGACGATTCGGATACATTGCAAAGCCGGGCAGGCTTCCCGCACCGCGGCGCAGATATGCCTTCACCTTCTCTCCGTATAAATACGGGTCGTGCTCTTGCGTGATTCCCCACTGCATTAACAGTGCTGCGGCGCCCGTCACAAAGGGCGTTGCCATGGAGGTTCCGGTACGCACTGCATAGCCTCCGCCCGGTGCTGCGGTCAGAATCCTTGTTCCCGGCGCCACAATATCCGGCTTTTCGTTCTGTGTACCAACTACATAGCCGCGCCCGGAATAGGAGGCATACGTGTCACTGTTCGAATCATACGCCCCTACGGAAATCACCCGCAGCGAGGACGCAGGGATTGTCAGGGTAGTCTCCTCGCTCGGCCGCAGAAAGCCGGTTCCGGACTCCAGTGTCTCCTGTCCCGGAAGCCATAAATTATATACACCGGACACAATCTTTGCCGGATAAAACCGAACCTGCCAGACACCACTGTCAATCCTCTCCGATACCGGAAGCAGCTCAATATAAATCTCTTCATTCACCGAGTATGGCTTTGGTTCTCCCATATAAGCTAAAATCTGCGTACCTCCAAAGCTTCCCCGCCGGATTCTTCCGTTTCCTCCCTCCTCATCCCGTAGAAATAAGCTCTGCCCGGACGGCGTCACAAGCTCAACATCAAACCGGTCGGTGTATTGCTTCCAAAGCTGCAAGCTGAGAGACCTTTGTCCGTCCCCTACCGCAAATTCTATCGTCTGCGTATTTCCGTCCGTCAGAATTCCCGCAGCATGCCCGCGCGCCGCCCCCTCATTTCCCATTCCGATGACAATACACATTTTCCAGAAATCCGACACCGCATCCAGATAACGTTCCAGAAGAGAAGTGCCATCGTGTGCACCGTAGTTGTTTCCAAAGCTTATGTTGATAGCGACCGGGAGACTCAGCCGCAGCGCCTCCTTTGCCACAAAATCGACCGCGGTCATCAGATTGGTCGTGCGCGGGAACGAGCCTCCCACCGAATTACCTAACCGCACAGCTATGATCCTGCTCTCGTATGCCACACCGCGATACCTGCCGTCGGACGCCCTGCCGTTTCCCGCAGCAATTCCTGCCACCGCTGTTCCGTGCCCCGAAATATCCCCGGCAGGCACCGGACGGTACTGCTCTGTGCGGTAGTCCGTAAGCAAAGTCGCATTAATCTGCTCCTCGGTGTAGACTCCTCCGGGCACATTTTGGTCCCACAGGCTTACAATGCGCGTCGTCCCATCAGCATTGCGAAAATCCGGATGTGTAAAATCAATGCCGGAATCAATAATGCCTACCAGCACCCCTGCTCCGGTCAGACTTCCGAATTCCGCCTGCAAAACCGGAATACAGGACGCTTCGGATGCAGTTTCCAATTCAAAAATCAAGCGGTTCGGCTTTTCGACAAACTCAATCTCCTCAAGCTGCAAAAATGCGGGAATGCGACTCTCCTCAATCGTTACTACCGCATACTTATTCAAAAGCGGGACAACCTGTATTCCAAGCTGTCCCGCCAGTTTTTCAATATCTCCGTGGTATTTTACAATAAGCTCCCACTGCTTTGTCTGCTCGATATAGCCGACATTCAGATCAGCGCTTTTTCTTCTTTCCTCTTCCGTGACAGAAACCGCCAGATTTAGCTGATTATCTGCTTTTCCGCTCTCCATCGCATTTTGGCCTTTTCTTATATCGTATGCACGTGGAGCGCTGCCGGAACCATATATTTTGCTCCGCTCTCTGTCCGAAGCTCCTCAAA
>CAMALD010000129.1 GCA_945836355.1 uncultured Lachnospiraceae bacterium
TTTCTGCAACGGAAAACACGAGTACAAAATGCGAAAACTCAAGCCGGACGCAGAAAAACTTCCGGAGCCGAATGCGATTCTTCGACTCCGGAAGCCTGTTTTTTATATCATTCTGACTGCTACTTTCAATATGTTGCGGACACAGAACTGCAGGTCTGCCAGGGTAATTTCTTCCCCCTTATCCATCGCCGCTAAAATGTCGGTCACATTCAGCTCACAGCCCGGCATAATCAGATCATTTCCGACCCGGATGCACTGCACTGCTGAGGAATGCGGATAAGCCTTTTTCACTCCGCCGGACATATCCTGCGTAGTAAACCAGTCGGTCATCACAGCTCCCTCAAAGCCCCACTCGTCTCTTGCTACATTCTGCACCAGCTCGTAGTTGTTTGCGGTATGTGTCCCGTTTAACAGATTGTAGGATGTCATAATGGAATAAGGCTGTGACTCCTTGACCGCAATCTCAAAGCCCTTCAGGTATATTTCTCTCAATGCGCGCTCGCTGATATGGGAATTGTTAAACTGGCGGTTGTCCTCCAGATTGTTTCCCACAAAATGCTTGATGGTGGTACCCTGTCCCGGGAAGCTCTGCACGCCAAGAGTCATCGCCGCGGCGCATTTGCCGGAGATCAGCGGGTCCTCGGCATAATACTCAAAATTGCGTCCGCAGAGCGGATTGCGGTGAATATTCATTCCCGGAGCCAGCCAGAAATGAACGTGGAAGCGTTTCATCTCCTCACCAACTGCCCTGCCCAGCTTTTCAAACAGCTCCATATCCCAGGACTGCGCCAGAGTCCAGGCAATCGGGATGGCAGTACAATACTGGTAATAATCAACCGCATCCGCAGGGGTGTCCTCCGGGAACGGTGTATAATCCAGTCCAAACACCTCACCGCCCGGAAGCAGTTTTCCCTCCGGTGTCGCCTTAAAATGCGGATACAGGCGAAGCCCTGCCGGTCCGTCCGCCAGAATCATATTCGGTATGCCTCTGCTCTCAATCAGAGTGGAAACCGTATCGGCTGCGGCTCCCGGCACCGCAGCGGAGGAGGAACCGATCATTCCCGACTGTGCGTGGATATCTCCGAAGCGTCCTACGCAGAGTTCGGTCATTTCTTTTACGGTAAGCTGCGCAATCAGCTCCTCAAGAGTCGCCCTTCCGTCGCGCACGTCCGTCAATGTCAGTTTCTCCTCCGGGCGTTTGTCGGTATAGGTTTGTCTTGGCAGGTCATATGTTACCGTGGCAGTCACAAAGGAGTCCGGATTAAGCACAACCGCATCAACAGTACCGGCAATCACGGTCGTTGAGTCCTTCTGCGGGGCGACACGTATGCTGTTTCTTCCGGCAGCCGAGGTCTTTTCCTCACTCTGGCTGAGCTCATCCAGCTTTACATCAAGAGCAAACAGATTCTTCAGCTGTGAGGTAACCACCGTCTTTGCGAGGGAAAGCCTTGCCGCAATCACGCTGTTACGCGAGCTGCTCCCGACGCGTACAATATATTCGCCCTTCTCCAGCTTCCATGCGGCATCCGACACATCGTAGGATGCCATGCTCCCTGCATCAAAGCTAATCCGGAGAACTTCCTTTTCGCCCGGCTTTAACTCCTTCGTCTTTCCGAAAGCCACCAGCTCCTGGTACGGCTTTTCGAGCCTTCCCGCAGGCGCAGAAATATACACCTGTACAATCTCTCTTCCCGCATAGGTGTCTCCGGTATTCTGCACCTGTACCGAAACCGTAATCCTTGCGCCATCTGCTTTCACGCCAACCGGTTTTGTCTCAAAGGCGGTATAATTCAGTCCGTAACCAAAGCAATAGGCAGGCTCCACGCCGAAGGTATCAAAATACCGGTATCCGACATAGATGCCCTCCTTGTAATATTCATCATCCGTATTGCCGTTGTTGCTGCTAAATTCCGCGGAGGATGGATAATCCTCGTACCGCTTCGCCCAGGTGTCTGTCAGCTTGCCGGACGGAAGATGCACTCCGGTCAGGGCATCCGCCACCACATATCCGCTGATATTTCCGGTCTGCCCCACCAGAAGCACCGCATTGACACCCGGAATCGAATCAATCACCGACATATCCATCACGCCGCCGATATTCAGTAAAACAATGCATTTTTCAAAATGCTCCGCAAGGAAGCGGATTGCCCGCTCTTCCCCCTCCGTCAGCCGGTAATCTCCCTTCCGGTTGATACGGTCCTTGCCCTCACCGGAATTTCTGGTAATGACATAGATTGCCGTGTCCGTGTCGGCAGCCTTCACATCCTGCTCGGTGATGACCGGGGTATCCGGCTCAAAAAACGGATGCTCAAACATCAGACCGATGACCCAATCCTTATGCTCGCCCGCCATCTCATAGATGCCTTTCATGTAATCCTTCACGGACTGCTCATACATCGCATCATAAGCATCCAGCCACTGCTTTGAGGAAACCGTAAATCCGGCTGCCTGCATACCCTGCTCGATATTTATTACCTCTCTGGTATTCACATCACCGGAGCCCGTACCACCCTTGATGGTATGGCGCACGCCATTGCCGTACATGGCAATATTCCCACTCTTTTTCAGCGGCAGCGCACCGTCATTTTTCATCAATACCATGCACTCCGCCGCAAGGCTTCTGACCACCGCCTGATTTTTCTTCTCCAGCTCCGTCACTTCCGGGGAAGTTAATGCATAAAAACTGCTCATATTCTTATCCACCTTTCAATTAAAGAATTTTTTCCATTCCAATCTTCTGTACCGAAAGCCCGCAGCTCTCATAGAACTTCATTGCAGAAGGATTGCATGCCCACACATTCAGTGTCACATTGTAGCAGCCCTGCTCCTTCGCAAATCCGAGCACATATTCATACAGCTGCTTTCCGATATGTTTTCCGCGCAGCTTCTCTTCCACACAGAGGTCATCAATATACAAGGTGCGGATATCGCTGAGCGACCTCTCGCCCACATGCTCCTGAAACACACAGAATGCATATCCCGCCACATGATCGTCAAGCATTCCCACAAAAATAGGGCGTTTATCATCCTGAATAATCTCTGTCAGCTCCTCATCCGTGTACTTTTTATTACCCGGCCGGAAAATATCCGGTCTCCCCTCCGAATGCACCCGGTGCACCTGATATAATAATTTGTTGATGTCCTCGACATCGCACTGCCTCGCTCTTCGAATCTCCATACGCCTCTCCCGTAATTCTAAAACATTTACTAAAACGTTTTCTTAGAATACATAATAACAAAGAAAACGGAAATCTACAACCGGATTTCCGCATTTTTTTATTAAAATTCAAATTCAACCACTTCGCAATTTCGTATCCCGTACATGGCAAACTCTTCGTTGGTCATTTCGCAAAAGTAGGAGCGCACGATTCTGGCTATTCCGTTATGACCTACCAGCAGATAGGTCTTATCCCCCGGCTCATTTTTTATTTCATCCAGAAGATTATAAATGCGCTGCGCCATCTGCATCATCGACTCTCCGCCACCGTAGCGGTTAGTAAACTGCGCCTTTGCCGCCTGAAATTCCGCCCCATTGCGCGGCGTTGCCTCATAGCGTCCGAAATTCTGCTCCTTCAGCCTCATTTCCGCACGCATCGGTATGCCGGTCTCCTCGCTGATATGCCTTGCCGTTTCCGCCGCGCGCATCAGCGGGGAATACAGAATTTCATCGATATGAATGCCCCTCGGCAGCAATGCCGCCGCGCTCTCATCTCCGCGGCATGCCGCAGCAATCATCTTTCCCAGCGTTACCGCCTGCTCGTGTCCCTTTTGCGTCAGCTCAACATCGGTTGCACCGCAGATTTTGTTTGCCACATTCCAGACCGTCTGCCCGTGTCTGGTAAAATAAAGCTTCTTCACATGTATCCCTCTTTCTATTTTTCATATATCCATGCCTGCGCACTGAAATCCCGGTCGGCTTTTCCATACTCAAAGAGGACACGGCTACCTTCCGGCAATATCGCATCCACCTGCTTCGAATCCGCAAAACGGTGTAAAATAGCCAATCCCTTCCCATTCCATTCGCGTAGAACGAGCTGTTCTCCGGTCGGGTGATTATAGCTCACAGTAGTATACTGCTGTAGAATGGTGGTGCCGTTCTTGATAATATCCGCTGCCTGACGGTAGAACTGTATTCCCTGCTCCACAAGCTCCCACTGATGATCGGACAGCGCGTAGATATCTCCGCTTAAGCACATTCTTCCGAGAAAGGTGGACACCAGAGAATAATAGATGCGCTCATCCTTGTCCCCGGCGCGCAATACCGCCCATATCTGGCTCTGCTCCGGCTTTATCACGCGGTGCATGTTTGCCGCGATAAGCGGGATGGAGGAAATCTCATGGGCATCCGAGAAGCTTGCCTGACTGCAAAGCTGCATCATCGAAGGCTCCAGACGATGACCGCCGCTCGAGCAATTCTCAATTACAATCCCCGGTATGGCCTCACGGATGCGCTCAAAGAACGCCTGCGAAGCCTTCACCTTGCGGCGCAATGCCTCACCCATGCTCTCCGCTCCGTCACAGCCCATACCAAGTGTGTCATTGTAGTCCACCTTCAGATAACCGAAACCGCTGTCCTTAAGCTGACCGATCACCTTCTCATCCAGATAGTCCACGACCCACGGATCTTCCATGTCCCAGAAACGCCGCCCGCCGATGGTCAGCGGCAATCCGTATTTTTTCACCAGATGTTCCGGTGAATTGTAGTACGCGCACTCATGTGCCAGCGCTTCCATCTCAAACCACAGGCCCGGAATCATCCCCTTGGAGCGGATATAATCGGCAATCGGCTTCATGCCGCCCGGAAAGCGCTCTTCATTGACCTCCCAGTTTCCGACGCTGTTCCACCATGCATCATGCCCATACCAGCCCGAATCAATCACCAGAAACTGAATCCCCTTTCCGGCAATCTTATCACATATTTTCTTGACATTTTCAAAGCTCGGGTTGCCCCAGGTGGTGCAGTATTCGTTAAACATAATCCCCATATCGGCATCCCACTCCGAAATCAGCGGATGCTGCGCCTTTACCAGACGGTCACAGACCTGATATAAGGAATT
>CAMALD010000130.1 GCA_945836355.1 uncultured Lachnospiraceae bacterium
TATCCCGACTTACCCGTCAGGACACTGGCTCTTCGGCTTTGCATCCAAAAAATATGATCCGGTTAAGGATTTGCGGGAGGATGCATGGAACGCGCTGCAGCTTGAGACACGGTACTATAATACGGAGCTGCACCGGGGTGCATTTGCACTTCCGAACTACGTGAAGAAAATGCTGTAGTATGATACGGAAGCAGAGGAGAGGAAGATTATGGAGACGAAGAGACAAAACCGGTGTGTCCGGTTATTGAAATCGCAGCCGGTGTTGTGCGTGGCAGTCATTGCCATGCTCATCACCTGTTTTTTTGTGCCGCCGGACAAGGAATACGCCGGTTATTTCAACTGGAGAACACTTGCCACCCTGTTTTGTACGTTAGCGGTAGTCTGTGCATTCTCACATATTCATGTGTTTGAGATTATCAGCAGGGAGATTGTGGTACGTCTCGACAACCTGCGCAATGCAGTGCTGGCCTTGGTGCTGATTACCTTTATCGGCTCGATGCTGCTGGCAAATGATATGGCGCTGCTTACTTTTTTGCCGCTCGGCTATTTTGTGCTGGAGGCTACAGGCAATCAGAGGTGGATGGCATTTACATTCATCATGCAGAATATAGCAGCTAATCTCGGGGGGATGGTGACACCGTTCGGCAATCCGCAAAACCTCTATCTGTATGCGTATTACAGGATTGATACGGCGGAGTTCACGTGGATTATGTTTCCGCCATTTTTGCTCGCAACCGTGCTGATTATGCTTACCTGTATGCTTGTGCTGAAAAAAGAACCGCTTACATTAAAAAAGAATGACGGATACACGCTGCAAAGGAGCAGGACGGTGCTCTATTCGCTCCTGTTTGTGTTCAGTATTTTGATTGTTTTTCGGGTTGTACCGTATGTATGGGGCACGCTCATCGTTATTCTGGTGCTGCTGGCGGCGGACCGCAGGGCATTGAAGGAGGTCAATTACCCGCTGCTTGCAACCTTCTGTGTGTTTTTTGTGTTCAGCGGAAATGCGGCGAGAATCCCGGCAGTGCATGATCTGTTTGCCACACTTCTGCCGAAAAACACAATGCTCTTCGGCATATTGTCCTGCCAGTGCATCAGCAATGTCCCGAGTGCCGTACTGCTCTCGCATTTTACCGATAATTACCGCGAGCTGCTTCCGGCGGTCAATCTAGGGGGGCTCGGTACCCTGATTGCATCGCTTGCGAGCCTGATTACCTTTACGGAGTTTAAAAAGAGGCAGCCGGGAAGAGCAGGCGTCTATGTGGGAATGTTTTCTTTGATAAACTTTGGTTTTTTGGCGGCATTGTTTGCATTTATGCAGTTGATTGGGTGATGAGAACGGAGAAAAGAATATGACGAAACTCAAGAACTCCTCTCTAGCAATTTAACTTATAAAATGATATAATGGGTGCAAAAATACGAATTATATCGGTGCCGGTCCGCACAGTGGGCATGAAAAATCTCTGTGTATACCGGAAATCAAAACAGAAAGGCATGACAAAATGAGTGATCGGGCAATACATATATTAACAGACTCTTTTATGAAAATATTGCTGCCGGGTCTGAAGGTGACTCTGCCGCTGACTGCAATCGCGTTTTCACTGGCACTGGTGATTGCAACGGTCGTCGCATTGATCCAGTTTGCCAATGTCAGGGTGCTCAAGCAGATTGCCAGAGTTTATATCTGGGTTATCCGCGGCACACCGCTGGTCGTCCAGCTCTATCTGGTGTTCTTTGGCATATCCGGTCTGGGATATCTGATTGATCCGTTTGTATGTGCGGCAATCGTGCTGGCCGTAAACGAAGGCGCATATTGCGCGGAAACCATGCGAGCGGCTTTGGAGGCAGTGCCGGCGGGACAGATGGAGGCAGGCTACTGTGTGGGGATGAAATATCATCAGATTATCCGGCGCATTGTGCTGCCGCAGGCGATGCGGACGGCATTTCCACCGCTGTCCAACTCGCTTTTATCCATGCTGAAGGATACCTCACTGGTGGCTAGCATTACGGTGGCTGAAATGTTTATGGCGGCACAGAGAATAGTGGCAAGAACCTATGAGCCGCTGCTGGTATATGCTGAAGTGGCGGTAATTTATCTGGCATTTTCGACGGTGCTGACCTGGCTGCAGCATTTCGGAGAAAAACGATTAAATCGCTATCAGCGGGCAAAAGCATAACTTGGTGAAGCAAATGAAGAGTATCCGCAGGAAAGGGCGAGACTGTAAAAATGTTGGAAATAAAAAATATTCATAAGACGTTCGGCGATGCGCAGGTACTGCGCGGAGTGGATCTGAAGGTGGAAAAGGGCGATGTGATTGCGATTCTCGGACCGAGCGGGTCCGGAAAAACGACTCTGCTGCGCTGCATGAATTTTTTAGAGACAGCAGACAGCGGCACGATGCAATTTGACGGTGAGCATTTTGAGCTGGGAAAAATGAAAAAGCGCGATATTGCAAGGCTTCGCCTGAAAACGGGCTTTGTGTTTCAAAACTATAATCTGTTTTTGAATAAATCGGCGCTGCAGAATGTGGCGGAAGGGCTGATCGTGGCAAGAAGGATGCCAAAGCAGGAGGCGTATTCCATAGCGGAGCGGATGCTTGAAAAGGTCGGACTGTCCGACCGCGCCGGTTATTTTCCGCATCAGCTCTCGGGCGGGCAGCAGCAGCGCGTTGCAATCGCAAGAGCTCTTGCCTCGGAGCCGGAGATTATCTATTTTGACGAGCCGACCTCGGCACTCGACCCGGAGCTCACCGGAGAGGTGTTGGAGGTAATCAAGCATCTTGCGGCGGAGGGTATGACAATGATTGTGGTCACGCATGAGCTGGGGTTTGCCAGAACGGTAGCTGACCGTGTGATTTTTATGGAAAACGGTGTCGTCGTGGAGGAGGGCAGTGCCGAAGAGATTTTTGACCGACCGGCGAAAGAACGCACCAGGGAGTTTTTGAGAATGGAATGGAAAGAAAATTGACAGTAAGACCTGCAAAGTATAAGGAGGATTATATGAATATGAATAAGAAAAGATTTGGCAAGGGATTATTGACAGCGTTGGTACTGGCAGTATGCCTGCTCGCCGGCTGCGGAAAGAAGGAGGCTTCGGATAAGGACCGTTTAGGACGCATTCAGGAAAGCGGCGAGATTGTTATAGCGATGGAGGGCGCATGGTCTCCATGGACTTATCACGACGAGAATGATGTGCTGGTTGGCTTTGATACCGAGGTCGGTCAGGCAATCGCTGATATTCTGGGCGTAAAGGCTACTTTTGTGGAAGGTGAGTGGGATGCTCTGCTTGCAGGGCTTGAGGTCGGCAGGTACGACCTGATGATCAACGGTGTGGAGGTGACGGACGAACGCAGCGAGACCTTTGATTTTTCGGAGCCGTATGGCTATATTAGGACTGCACTGGTAGTGAAATCGGACAATACCGATATCACATCGTTTGAAGATTTAAAGGGCAAAGAGACTGCAAACAGCATCAACAGTACCTATATGCTTTTAGCGGAGCAGTACGGCGCGCAGGTGCAGGGCGTGGACACTCTGGATCAGACGATTGATATGGTGTTGTCCGGCCGCGTTGATGCAACGCTGAATGCGGAGCTTTCCATCGACGATTATCTGAAAGAGCATCCGGATGCAGCCATCAAGACGGTGGCATTGACAGAGGAAGCATCCCTTGTCTCGATTCCGATGAAGAAGGGCTCTGACAGTGACAGCCTGCGCGAGGCGGTAAACAGCGCAATCGCGCAGCTGCGGGAAAACGGAAAGCTGGCGGAGATTTCGATGAAGTATTTTGGCAAGGATATTACCGATAAATAGAAAATACAAGGAGAACAGTAATGAATCCGACAGCGATGTTTAAGTTGATGGGAGCGAAAAAAGAGTTTGAGCGCAATCATCCGAAGTTTGCGGCTTTTGCGGCAAATCTGATGCGCAGAGGAGTGCCGGAGGGGACAGTCATTGAGATAAAGATTGAGCGCCCTGGCGAGGAACCGGTCATGGCGAATATGAAGGTGCAGCAATCCGACCTGGAGCTGCTGGCGAGCCTGAAGGAAATGGGAAGCATGGGACACCAAAACTGAAATGAAATAAACGGAGGATTTGAGAATGGGAAAAGCGTTAATTATCGGCTGCGGCGGAGTGGCAAGCGTAGCAATTCACAAATGTGTTCAGAACAATGCGGTGTTTGAGGAAATCTGCATTGCGAGCCGTACCAAATCAAAGTGCGATGCCCTGAAGGAGAAGCTGGAGGCGTGGCAGAAGAGTGAGGCGGGCAGATGCCAGACCGGTAAGGTGCCGACGAAGATTACAACGGCGAAGGTGGATGCGGACAGCGTCGACGAGCTGATTGCCCTGATTAATCAGGTAAAGCCGGATATCGTTATGAACCTGGCGCTTCCGTACCAGGATTTGACGATTATGGATGCATGCCTTGCGACAAAGGTGCATTACATGGATACGGCGAACTATGAGCCGCTCGATACGGCTAAGTTTGAATATAAATGGCAATGGGCGTACCGCGAGCGTTTTCAGGAGGCGGGAATCATGGCGTTGCTCGGTTCGGGCTTTGACCCGGGTGTCACCGGCGTGTTCTCCGCTTATGCCATGAAGCATTATTTTGACGAGATTCACGAGATTGATATTCTGGACTGCAACGGCGGTGACCACGGTTATCCGTTTGCAACCAATTTTAACCCGGAAATCAATATCCGCGAGGTATCTGCGAAGGGCAGCTACTGGGAGAACGGCGCATGGGTTGAGACAGAGCCGATGGAAATCAAGAGAGAATATGATTTTGACGGGGTTGGCAGAAAGGATATGTATCTGCTCCACCATGAGGAGCTGGAGTCCCTCGGTATCAACATCAAGGGTATCAGGAGAATTCGTTTCTTCATGACCTTCGGACAGAGCTATCTGACTCACTTAAAGTGTCTGGAGAATGTCGGCATGACCTCCATCGAGCCAATCGAGTTTGAGGGAAAGCAGATTGTTCCGCTGCAGTTCTTGAAGGCAGTGCTTCCGGACC
>CAMALD010000131.1 GCA_945836355.1 uncultured Lachnospiraceae bacterium
ATTTGAAGCTGCGCGGTCCCGGGGATATGTTTGGGGTACGCCAGAGCGGGGAACTGCAGTTTGAACTGGCGGATATCTATCAGGATGCGGACCTTCTTACCAAGGCAAATGAGGCTGTGTCTGCGCTGGATGAGTCAGAGTTTGAAAAGATTTGCAGGGCCATCGGATGACGGAATAATGGAGAAAGAGTAGACATTTTGCATCATAAATGATAAAATAAAAGCAGATGTCTGTCAGGCTTTTTGAAATCGGAGCCGGCAAGAAGGAGTCAGGGAATGCAAAGCTATCCAAATGAAAAACTGAATCGTATCGCAAAGGACAATTACCGGATATTGAGTCAGTATTGTTCCGTTCTGGAAAGTGAAGGGTACTGGCAACACCCGGAAATGATTTTAAATCGGGGAATCCAGAGCTTTCTTGCTTTGTACGTGCAGTCGATGATGGTTCAGCTGGCAGTGTATCTGCGCGTCGAGGACTCGGATACCATCCGGATGATTGCGCAGATTGATGCTGCAAATCCGCTGCAGATTCAAAACGATAAGCTGGAGGAACAGTGTGTACTGGAAGCAAAGCGTCTTGTGCAGGCGCCGCCGATTCTGTTACAGCTGTGCAGCCTGCGCGATGTGGAGAAGCACAGCAGTATGACCGGGTTGTTTTTTGATGCCGTTTTGAATATTTTGTTTTCTGAGGCATATTTAAACGAGAGAACCGATTTGGCAGTAACGCGTTATATCAGGGAATACTACGGACGGATTCAGGTCTTTATCCAGAATGCGAATTCGAGGGGAGCCTGTGTTGACGAAAAATACATTTTCCATAAAATATGCATGGGAGAACTGGAGGAAAATACGGAGCTCCTAAAATCAGCGGGTGAGGATTTCACGCGCTACAAGAGGGAAGCCCTTTTTCTGGAAGAGAGAGAAAAAAAGACCATACCGAAGGAAGAACCGGAGGAGAAAATAGAGGCTGTTTCTGACGAGAATGATACTGCAAAGGAGCTCACCGAAGAACCTGTGGAGGAGCTGACGGACACCGGTTTGGAGAGCCGGGCGAGTCAGACACGTGCAGCGGTGCAGTCCTTTCATGCCTTGAAATTGGAAAAGCTGACCAAACGTCTGGATGGGCTGGTCGGACTCTGCGGGGTGAAATCAGAGATTTCCTCACTGATTAACCTGATCCGTGTGAGAAAAATGCGTCAGGAGCACCATCTTCCTGCCATGCCGATGTCATACCATATGGTGTTTACAGGCAATCCCGGCACCGGAAAGACGACCGTGGCACGCCTGATTGGTGAGATATACAGGGAACTCGGGGTGTTAAGCAAGGGCACTATGACTGAGACTGACCGTGCCGGACTGGTTGCGGGGTATGTGGGGCAGACCGCCTTGAAGGTGAAGGAGGTCGTCGATAAGGCAAAAGGGGGCATTCTCTTTATCGACGAAGCATATACCTTGTCGAATGCGGCAAGCGGAAATGATTTTGGAACCGAGGCAATCGATACGCTGGTGAAGCTGATGGAGGATTATCGGGAAGATCTGGTGGTAATTGTTGCGGGATATACGAATGAGATGGAGCAATTCCTAAGATCGAACACCGGCTTGGTGTCGCGCTTTAATAAATATATTGATTTTCCCGATTATTCGGATGAGGAGCTTCTTCGAATTCTGGAAGGAATGGCAAAAGAAGCAGGCTTTCATCTGGCAAAGGAGACGGGTGAGCTGGTAGCTCATTATCTGCAAACGATGGAGCCGGAAGAAAAGGATAAATTCGGCAATGCCAGAGGCATCCGCAATTTGTTTGAAAAAAATGGTCACAGCGCAGGCAAACCGCGTTGTGGGCTTTGATAATCCTACGGTGGAGCAGCTCTCGGAGCTTATGCCGGAGGATTGCGTATTTGGTTGAAAGGTGAGTGTAATAGATAATGACAGCAGTACTCTATCTGGCAATAGCCATAGTATGGGGAAGCGCAGTCTGCCTGTGGGTATTTCCCAATCTGGCACAGACCACGAAGAAAAGCTTTGATGGAAGGCAGCTTTCCGTCAGCAGTCTGTTTGTATTAGTTCCGGCGTGGATTTATCTGGGTCTGATACCTATGACGTGGTGTGTCTATCTGCTTTCCTATCTGTTCCGGAATACGGGAGACGGCATGCGTGTTGCCAATCCGATTGCGATGCTTTTGTTTCTGGCGGGCGCGGTAGGAATGTATTTGGCAGCCCGGCGCAAAAAACGCCATATTACTGACGGGATGTCAGGGCTTAAGCTTTCCCGCGCGGAATGGGTTTTCCTTGTTCTTGTGTGTGCACTGGCGATCAGCCTGTTTTGGACGACATTTCGTGTGGAAGATAACACACTGTATGTGGGATTGTCGGTCTTTAGTGATTTTTCCCCGCATCTCGGGATGATTCGTTCTTTTTCGAGCGGCAATAATTTTCCGACAGCATATTCCCATTTTGCGGGTGCGGATATCAAATATCATTTTATGTTTCAGTTTTTAGCGGGCAATCTGGAATATCTGGGAATGCGGCTGGATTATGCCTTCAATCTGCCGAGCCTGCTTGGGTTTGTGAGCACCTTCAGCCTGTTGTATGTGCTGGCAGCGAAGATAACAGCGCGCAAATGGACAGGGTTGCTTGCCTGTCTGTTTTTTACATTCCGCTCCTCGTTTAGTGTGTTCCGCTATCTGGGAGAGCAGGACGGCTCCGTCAGTCTGTGGGATGCCTTGTTCGGTCATTCGGATTTTGTCAGCTATTCGACGCATGAGGACTGGGGGCTGTGGAATCTGAATGTATACTGCAACCAGAGACATCTGGCGTTTACGCTTGGCGTACTGCTGTTGGTGCTGATTTTGTTTCTGCCGGGCATGTATCAGGCATTTGAGCGCTTAAAAAGAGAATGGAGCGGTAGAAAAGGGTTCGGCACCTGCGCTGTTTTCTGGATTAAAAGAAGTCTGCTCGGCAGGGAGGGCTGGAGAGTAGAAGAGCCGGTAATGGCAGTGACGGCGGGTCTGCTGCTCGGGATGCTCGCATTCTGGAACGGTGCGGTGACCATCGCGGCATTGCTGGTGCTTTTTGTTCTGGCGATTGCTTCGGACAGGAGGCTGGAGTATCTGATTGCTGCGGCAGTTACCGGGGCACTGTCCATGCTCCAGACCTCGTTTTTTATCGAAGGAAATGCGGTGTCCACCACCCTTCTCTATGGCTTTATTGCGGAAAACCCGACGTTTTTCGGAGTACTGGATTATGTTTACCGGCTCACCGGCGCGCTTCTGATTGTTGTGGCGGCGGTATTCCTGGTGGCGGACGGACCGGGACGGTATGTGACAATTGCTTTTTCGGCCCCTTTTGTTTTTGCTTTCCATATATCGCTGACGACGGATGTCACGGTGAATCATAAATATATTATGATATCCCTGATGCTGTTGGGAATTATCGCTGCAGAGGGTATCGCACGGCTGTGGGAGACGAAACGTGTTGCGCTTCGCGCAGGTGCGGCAGTGCTGGTTCTGATTTTGACGGCAACGGGCATTTTTGAGTATGCGGTAGTACTCAACCGGAATCAGAAGATCCGGAATCTTGCCTATGATATGAATGACCCGTTGACCGGATGGGTTCGTGAGAACGCAACAGCACAGGATATTTTTCTTACTTCCAACTATGCGCTGCATCCGGTGGTGCTGGGAGGTGCTATGCTGTTTGACGGCTGGCAGTATTTTGCATGGTCGGCGGGCTATGATACGGCATCGCGTGATTTTCTGGTATGGCAGATGTACAGTGCGGATAACAGTGAGGCGTTAAAGCAGCTCACCAAGGAAAACAATATCCGGTACATTGTGGTAGACCAGAGCAACCGGTCCGCAGCTGAGTATGAATTGCGGGAGGATATCATTGAACAAACCTTTGCAGCGGTATACAGTCAGGGTGAAGGGGAATGGAACACAACGATATATGATGTGTCGAAACCGCTGCGTTAATGAGAAAAAAGGACGGAGGAGAGCTTATGCATTATAAGTATGTGGTTGTGGGAGCAGGTCTGGCGGGTTTGACCATAGCCGAGCGAATCGCAAATGACAAGAAGGAAAAGGTGCTGGTGGTGGAGAAGCGCGGGCATATCGGAGGGAATATTTACGATTCCTACAATGAGGACGGTATCCTGATTCACAATTACGGGCCGCACATTTTTCATACCAACGATAAAGAGGTTTACGACTATCTTGGCCGGTTCACCGGATGGACGGATTTCTGGCACAGGGTTCTCACGCAGGTGGACGGCAATCTGATTCCGATGCCGATTACCTTAGAGACGATTAATCAGTTATACAACTGTAATATGACTCCGGACGAGATGGAAAAATTCATCAGCGAAAAAGCGGTTCCGATGGATGAGATTAAAACCAGCCGTGATGTGGCACTGTCTAAGGTTGGTGAGGAGATTTATCAGAAGTTTTTTGAAAACTACACAAAGAAGCAGTGGGGTCTGGACCCTGCCAAAATCGATACCTCCGTTATTTCCCGTATTCCGCTGCGGTTTAACCGTGACACGAGATATTTCACGGACCGCTATCAGGGAATGCCACGTTACGGGTACACGAAAATGTGTGAGGCAATGGTGGCAAATCAGAATATCAAGCTGATGCTGAATACGGATTTTGCTGAGCTGAAGGGGCAGGTCACCTATGATACCTTGATTTATACCGGACCGGCGGATGAGTTTTACGGATATAAGCATGGACGTCTTGCGTACCGCAGTCTGGATTTTGTGTTTGAAACCTATGATTGTGAGTCGTTCCAGCCTGCACCGGTAGTGAATTATCCGAATGATTTTGATTATACCCGCATTACGGAGTTTAAGAAGCTGACCGGGCAGGAATCGAAAAAAACGACAATCCTCAAGGAGTTCCCGAAGGCGGAAGGGGAGCCGTATTATCCGTTCCCGACAGCCGACTGCAAAGCACAGTATGCGCT
>CAMALD010000132.1 GCA_945836355.1 uncultured Lachnospiraceae bacterium
GAAAAATACCGGAATATCCCCTATAATCATAAATAACTTAAAATCGGGAGCATCAGGGCGCTCCGGAATGGAGAATATATGAAAATCGTATTGCAAAATCTGACAAAGAAGTTTCCGAGCCGCAACAAAAAAAGCCATGACGAGGTCATTGCCGTAAATGATTTCACGTTTGAAATTCCGGACGGCAAGCTGGTCGGTCTGCTCGGCCCTTCCGGCTGCGGAAAAAGCACCACCCTGAATTTAATCTGCGGTCTGCAAAAGCCTACCTCCGGCAGGATATTTTTCGGGGATGACGAGGTCACCAATCTGCCCGCCGAGAACCGCGGTGTCGGTCTGGTGTTCCAGAACTATGCCTTGTATCCGCACCTGTCCGTTAAGAAAAACATTATGTTTCCGCTGGAGAACTTAAAGGGTGCCGCAAAGCTCACCAAGCAGCAGATGGAAGCCCGCGCCTATGAGACCGCAAAGCTGGTGCAGATTGAAGGTCTCATGGAGCGCAAGCCGAATGAGCTCTCCGGCGGCCAGCAGCAGCGCGTTGCCATCGCACGCGCACTGGTAAAAATGCCGCGCGTGCTGCTTTTGGACGAGCCGTTGTCCAACCTTGACGCCCGCCTCCGCCTGCAGACGCGCGAGGAAATCCGCCGCATCCAGCGTGAGACCGGGATTACCACCGTATTTGTCACCCACGACCAGGACGAGGCGATGAGTATTTCGGACTTAATCATTGTCATGAAAGACGGGGTGGTGCAGCAGATTGGCGCACCGCAGGAGGTCTACGACAACCCGTCAAACCTCTTTGTCGCAAAGTTTCTAGGCACACCGCCAATCAATGTATTCCGCGGCAGGGTCAGGAGCGAAATGCTCTATATCGACGAGGCAGCCGTGCTTCCGGCGGGCGGTATCAGGGACTGTGATGTGTATGTCGGCATCCGTCCGGAGGGCTTTGTTCCGGATTCCGCCGGCCCTCTGCACTGCACCCTCGGCAGGCTGGAGGTCATGGGCCGTGATGTCAGCATTGTCTCGACGCACTCCGCATCCGAAAATCTCAATGTCCGCTCTATCATCGACGCGGACAACCACATAGACCTCGCGCAGGAAACCGTGAATTTTTCATTAAAACCAAGGAAGGTATTCCTGTTTGACACAGAAACCGGAAACCGCCTTATTCCGTCCGATGCGCCAATCGATAGAACCTGAAACCGATGGGAGAATGATTATGGAAAAACGAAATCTGAAAGGCTGGCTTTACCTGCTGCCGGCGATTCTGTTTCTGGGCTGCTTTATGATTTACCCTCTGATCGATGTGCTGGTATACTCCTTCGAGGAGGGCTACAACTCCGCATCCCAGACCTTTTTCGGCACCGGAATGTACAATTATTCCTACGTGCTGCACGACCCTTACTTTTTGCAGGCGGTCAAAAATACCTTTATTCTGGTAATCGTCACCGTTCCGCTCTCCACCGGGCTTGCCCTGTTAATCTCGGTGGGGTTAAGCTCCATCAAGCCATTGCGGGAGCTGTATCAGACCATCTATTTTCTGCCGTATGTCACCAACACCCTGGCAGTCGGTCTGGTATTCATGATTTTGTTTAAAAAGACCCCTTATTCCGATGGTCTGGTCAATCTGCTGATTCGTGCATTCGGCGGCAGCTCCGTGGATTTCATCACGGGACCGTACTGGGCCAAAATGTTTGTCCTGTGCTTCTACACGGTGTGGGTAGTTTTGCCATTTAAGATTCTGATTCTCACCAGCGCGCTTGCCTCCGTAAAACAGGACTACTACAATGCAGCAAAGGTGGACGGCACCTCACGCGGACGCATTTTCCGGCGCATCACGCTGCCGATGATTTCCCCGATGGTATTTTACCTCGTCATCACCGGCTTCATCGGCGCATTCAAGGCCTACAGCGACGCCGTCGCCCTCTTCGGCACCAATCTGAACGCCGCCGAAATGAACACGATTGTCGGCTACATCTACGATATGCTCTACGGCAACAGCGGCGGCTATCCGTCCTACGCTTCCGCGGCAGCCATCCTGTTGTTCGCCATTGTATTGACCATCACCTGCATCAACCTGCTCGTGAGTAAAAAGCATGTACATTATTGAGGTGTCCTATGGAAAATCAAATCGACTATCAAAAAATTGAACAAAGAGCCAAAACACGCCTGAAAATCCGCAATGCAGCAGTCTATACCCTGCTGAGCGTATGGGCAGTCCTAGTGCTGTTTCCGTTTTACTGGATGGTGCTGACCTCCTTAAAAAGCTACGGCTCATACAATGCGGAATATATACCGAAATTCTTTACCCTCTCACCAACCCTGCAGAACTATAAGGATGCGTTTACCACCGTCTCACTCGGCCGCTATCTTGCAAATACGCTGCTGTTTACCCTTGTGACAACCGCGGTTATGCTCGTGGTAATCACCCTTGCGGCATTCGCGTTCGCAAGGCTCGAATTTCGCGGAAAAAATCTGGTGTTTACGCTGTTTCTGGCACTGATGATGATTCCGAACGAGCTGGTCATCATCACCAATTTTGTCACCATCACCGATCTCGGGCTGCGCAATACCTTCACGGGTCTGATTCTGCCGTCCGTCACCTCGGTCTTTTATATTTACCTGCTCAAGGAAAACTTTGCGCTGATTCCGGACGAGCTCTACTACGCCGCGAAGGTGGATGGCACCTCAGATTTGCGCTATCTGCGCAGGGTTATGATTCCGATATGCAGACCGACGCTGATTACCATTATAATCTTAAAGATTATCGAGTGCTGGAACTCCTATGTATGGCCGCGCCTGATTACGGATGACCCTGATTATTTTCTTGTATCCAACGGGATTCAGGAAATCCGCGAAAACGGCTTCGGGCGTGAGAATGTCCCTGCGATGATGGCGGCGGTCGTCGTCATTTCCCTTCCTCTCATTGTTCTTTTTCTGATTTTCCGCAGAAAGGTCATGGAGGGTGTGGCAAGAGGAGGTACCAAAGGATGAAAAAACAGTTCAGAAAGCTTTGTCAGGCATTACTTCTGTTATCCTTTTGCGTGCTGACCGGCTGCCACGGCTCCAGACGTCAGGAAACCTTTGTGATACCGGAAGAATTTGATGCCACGCGAAACTATGAAATCACCTTCTGGGCAAAGAACGATACCAACAAGGCGCAGACCGATATCTACCGCAAAGCCATCGCAGACTTCGAAAAGCTCTACCCGAACATTACGGTCAATCTGCGTCTCTACACCGATTACGGCAGAATTTACAACGACGTCATCACCAACATCCAGACCGGCACGACGCCCAATGTCTGCATCACCTACCCGGACCACATCGCCACATATCTGACCGGCGATTCCACCGTGGTTACGCTGGATGATTTATTTGAGTGCCCGAAATACGGGCTCGGCGGCAGTGAGCTTCGTTTTGACGGTCCCGCCTTTGACGAAATCGTACCGCAGTTTCTGCGCGAATGTGTGATAAAGGACCACTACTACGCCGTACCGTTCATGCGTTCCACGGAGGCCTGCTACATCAACAAGACCTACGTGGAAGCCCTCGGTTATACCCTGCCTGAAACCCTTACCTGGGATTTCGTGTGGGAGGTGGCTGACGCCGCTACCGCCAAAAACGAGGACGGTATCTTTGCCGTCAACAATCAGTTGGTCATGATTCCGTTCATCTACAAGTCGACGGACAACATGATGATTCAGATGCTTCGCCAGAAAAATGCCGGATATTCCAACGCTTCCGGCGAAATCAGCATTTTTAACGACACCACGACCGAGCTTTTGTATACCATCGCGGAGCATGTCAGGAAAGGAGCATTCTCGACCTTTAAGATTTCCAGCTATCCTGCCAACTTCCTAAATGCGGGACAATGCATTTTTGCAATAGACTCTACCGCCGGTGCCACCTGGATGGGAACCCACGCACCGCTTTCCGATATCAGCAAGGACTCCCTCGTCGAGTTTGAGACCGCAGTTTATCCGGTTCCGCAGTTTGACCCGGAGCATCCGCAGATGATATCACAGGGACCATCCATCTGCATTTTTAATAAAGAGGACCCGCAGGAGGTGCTCGCCTCCTGGCTGTTTACCCAGTTCCTGCTGTCAGACTCCGTGCAGATTTCCTATGCCGGGACGGAGGGCTATGTTCCGGTAACCACCAAGGCACAGACAAGCGCGGTCTATCAGGATTATCTTTCGCGCAGCGGCGAGGACAATTCTGCCTTCTATGACATCAAAATCAAGGCTTCAAGGCTTTTGCTCGAACACACGGGCGATACCTTCATCACCCCGGTATTCAACGGCTCCGCGTCTTTGCGCGATGCTGCCGGGCAGCTGATTGAAAATGTAACCAAGTCTGTGCGCCGTAACGAAGAAATCAACGACGAATACATGAATAAGCTGTACAAGGATGTTTCCGCCCTGTACCGCCTCGACCAGATTCATGTGAGCACCTCCCAAAAGACCGACCTCGGTCCTCTTCCTGCCGCTGCGGTATACCTGCTTTCCGCACTCGGCATTGCATGGCTCTTTATCAGCATTTATGTATTACGGGATTTTATCCGGAAACGGAAATACAAAAAAATTAAAAAAATGTTGATTTCCTGAAAAAAGTCGTTATAATAATGCATAATGGCGACGCGGGAAACCAGAGCCGCCCAGACGCCCCCGGTATTCGGGAGGCGTACCCCAAAAATTGACAAAGGAAAGAGGAAAAAGTTATGAAAATCAAGAAATTAGTTGTTTCGCTGATGACTCTTTGCATGGTTGCTTCTTTTACAGCCTGCGGTAACAGTGATGAAAACAAGGATCAGCCGACCGGCACTCCTGCAGTCGAAAAGGACGTTAAGTCCGAGGGCGTTATGACACATGAGGAGTATGTTGCCGCAGCGCTTGATACTCAGGTTGTCATCGAGACCTATGTACAGGCAAAACAGTCCTGGTGG
>CAMALD010000133.1 GCA_945836355.1 uncultured Lachnospiraceae bacterium
TCAATGATAATCTGAACGCAAGCAGTGTGAGAGAAGTTTCTTGGGCGGAGGAAGCAGATGCATTACACATTCATAATTTTGCTGAACATGATATATTGGATACTGATTAGCCTGGGAGACTGGGTTGATGAGCACGAACACGATGGCACGCTGCTGGTGGTGTGTTTTGTGGTTTCGTTACTGACCGTAGCCGGCATATATGTTCTGCGTGATTTGAGCAGAAGAAAGGGATGTGCTGCCACCTGGAGGGAAATGCTTATCTTTGTGATACAATGGGTAGGTATCGGCAGTCTGTTTGGAATAGGAGTTAACATACTGGTAATCAAAAATCATTGGATTGTATATCAGGAGCAGGGGGGCTGGGAAAACTTTTTAAACGGAATCGAGTATGCGATTAGCTTTTTCGGCTTTGCAGTTGTTCCGAGTGCGGTTATTCTGCTGTATAATTTCGGAAGATGGATGTACTACCGCCTGAAAAACAGAGTAAGAAAAACAACACTCTGTTACCTGGAAAAGGATATGAAGTATTTGATGCTGCACCGCATTAAGAAGGAGAAGGACATCAATCGGGACAAGTGGATTGGCGTCGGAGGGCATTTTGAACCGGGAGAAACTGCAAAAAAATGCCTTTTGCGGGAGGTGCGCGAGGAAACGGGACTGACGCTGACAAATTATCGTCTGCGGGGGATTGTCACCTTTATCTGTGACCGATGGGAGACAGAGCAGATGTATTTGTACACGGCAGCCGGATTTGCCGGGGAAATGATAGCTTGTTCGGAGGGTGAGCTTGAGTGGGTTGACAAGGAGGCAGTGTGCAATCTGCCTATCTGGCAGGGAGATAAGCTATTTTTCGAGCTGCTGGCGGAGGAAGCGCCGTTTTTTTCGCTTATTCTGCATTACAGGGGGGATACCCTTGCCCGGTGTATATTAAACGGAAGAGAGAAAAAATTGAACAGTAAGTAGGGGAATGACAGCCTTTTTGTCCATCTGAAAGAGGCAGCAGGGAATGGAATATGAGTGGTAAAACATACAAAGAATCCTATGAAAAATATCGGCTTTTTTTTACAAAAACATCTTTTCGGATGAGCGTTTTGCGGTTTGTTTATTTTTTTTGTCCTTATGCAATGGCGCTTGGCTATGTACTCTGCCTGATTGTCAGTGCCGGAATGGGAAAGGTGCAGCTTTTTCGCAGTCTGCTTGGCCCGATGCTGGCATTTCTGGGCGTTTCGGTGTTTCGGAGTCTTATGGATTTTCGCAGACCCTATGAGCAGGACGGTATTATTCCGCTGATTGGGAAGGAAAAGCAGGGACATTCCTTTCCGAGCAGGCATGCAGCTTCTGCAGGTGTTATCGCGACGGCATGGTGCGGAGTGAGTATTCCTGCCGGAATATGCTTTCTAATTCTGGCGGTCCTGATATCCGCAAGCCGGGTGGCAGCAGGGGTTCATTACTGTAGGGATGTTGTTGTGGGACTCGCCATCGGAATTATCTGTGAATGGATAGTTCTCATAATATTTTAACTTGACGAAAGGATGATTTATGGGTAAACTTATTATAGTAATTTAATTAAATTTGAACGGAGGTATGAAAATGGGCATTTTATCAAGATTTAAAGACATTATGTCGGCAAATATTAATGCATTGCTCGACAAGGCAGAGGATCCGGAGAAGATGATTGATCAGTGCTTGAGAAATCTCAACGATGATCTTGGCAAGGTTAAGGCGGAGACTGCAAGTATTATGGCAGAGGAGGCCAGAGCCAAGAGAGAGCTCGACGAGTGCAGTGACGAGATGGAGAAGATGCAGAAGTATGCAATCAAGGCTCTGGAGAAGAATAACGAGGATGATGCGAGAAAGTTCCTTGAGCAGAAAAATGCTCTCGCTGCTAAGCAGACCGGTTTACAGCAGACCTATGATCTTGCACATACCAATGCAGACAATATGAGGGAGATGCACCGCAAGCTGGTAAACGATATCAATGAGCTCGAGTCCCGCAAGGCAATGATTAAGGGTAAGCTGCAGGTTGCAAAGACGCAGGAGAGAATCAATAAGATGACCAGCTCCGTGGGCAGTGCAAATGATTCGATTGCAAGCTTTGAGAGATTTGAGGCTCTCGCAAACAAGAAGCTGGACGAGGCAAATGCAATGGCTGAGCTGAACAAGTCGGAGAAGAAGAGCGATCTTCGTGACCTTACCGCCAAGTATGCAGAGGATTCGAGTGTTGACGACGAGTTAGCTGCTTTGAAGGCAAGTCTTGGCAAATAAATATCAGAATATCGTTGAAGTCCGCATGGAGAACTGCCGCAGAATAACAGGTTACAGCGGCAGTTTTCTTTCTATGTGACGGGTTCAGCGGAGACGGCGCGTGTGCCGATTGTTTCATGGAAGCTTTGGATTGAAGGTCTTTAAGGTCAGAACGGAGAAAATATTATGGTAATCCAGTATAAATGTCCCGGCTGCGGGGCGGATATGCAGTATGACAGTCAGAGTCAAAAATTGAAATGCGATAGCTGCGGTAGAGAGATGGATGTCGAGGATGCAATATATTCCGGCACGGATGTCGATGAAAGCTCCTCAAAAGATGTACCGGAGCTGGAATTGTATAGTGCGGAGCACATTCCGGATGAGGCAGAATTTGAGCGCATTGCCCCTGAGCAGGGTGCATCTACCTATGCCGATGATGAGGGGAGACAGTACATGTGCAAGAACTGTGGAGCGGTGGTGGTGACGACCGCCGACACCATAGCGACGCATTGCAGCTTCTGCGGAGCTCCGGTAATGCTGGGGGACCGTCTGACCGGACAGCTTGCTCCGGCAAAGATTCTCCCGTTTGAAATCTCGCGGGAGCAGGCGGGGGAGGCATTCCGCAAGTGGTGCCACAATGGTCGTCTCACACCGAGAGGCTTTATGAGTGCGGACCGTGTCAAAAATATTACCGGTATGTATGTCCCGTTCTGGCTGTATGACCTGGAGGGCAACGGTGAGGCGGATGCCACTGCTACCAGAGTCCGTACCTATACACGAGGTGATTACATATACACGGAGACAAAATATTATCATGTATACCGCCGTGTTCATCTGTCGTACCGCGGAGTGCCTGCGGATGCGTCAAAAAAGATGGATGATACGCTGATGGACCGCTTGGAGCCGTTCCCTTATGAGAAGCTGAAGTCCTTTCAGGTACCATATTTGGCAGGCTATCTGGCTGAAAAATATGATCATACGGATGAAGACATGATGCCGAGAGTCAATGCACGGGTAAACAATTATGCGGATGAGTATCTTCGGTCCACCATCTCGGGCTATTCCACGGTCAGCTTCAACCGAAAGGACATTCATCTGCAGAAGGTCAATGCACATTATACGCTGCTTCCGGTATGGATGGTCTGCTATGATTATCAGGATACGGAACACATTTTTGCAATGAACGGCCAGACCGGAAAAATAGTCGGGAAACCGCCGCTCTCCAAAGAAAAGATAGCAGCATGGTTTGCAGGCATCAGCGCAGGCGTATTCGCCCTGTTTCGATTGATTACTTTATTGTTAACGTAACTGATGGTACGCAGAAGGATGATTAAGACGAGACAATGCGGGGAGAGTAAATATATGGGTAAGAAAATGCAAAAATGGCTTTTGTGTGCGGTATGCTGCCTTCTGTGCATGGTGCTGCGTGCGCCTGTGACGACCGGTGCGGCATATGCGACGGAAGGTGTGTACGTGTATGATGATGCGGAATTGTTTTCGTATACGGAAAGGACGATGCTGCAGGAGTATTTGGAGAAAATCGGGAACAAGGAAAACATTGGTATCTATGTGCTGACTTCGGATGATTCCGGTAATGGCACCAGTGATTTCTATCTGGAAAGCTTCTATGATGCGGGTTTTAATACCGACGGAATCCGGCATGATGCGGTGCTGATGCACATTGATATGGAAGAACGCTATGTCAATATTCAGGCATACGGTGCAGCGGAGGATAAAATCTCCGATGCCATCGGAGAACGTATTATCGATGCGTTGTGGGATGACCTTCATTACGGGAAGTATTACGATGCGTGTATTACCTTTGCGGATGAAGTTCAGCATTACATGAATTACGTACCGGTTTATCTGCGGACACTGCCGCAGCTTCTGGTGGCGATGGCGATTGGTGCCATAGCGGTCGGTATCATGGTGGCAGGCAGCGGAGGAAAGATGACGGTGAACGGGAATACCTATCTTGACCGTGGTGCTTCCGGCGTGAAGGCGAGTCGCGATGAGTATATCCGTACCAGCGTCACCAAGAGAAAAAAGCCGGAATCCAGCAGCGGTTCGTCCTCGAGGCATGTCAGCAGCGGAGGACATTCACATTCAAGCGCAGGAAGACATTTTTAGTGGGAAGCAGTCAATAATAAAGCAAAATACCGGAAAGGGGAAGTGGTAACATGGGTCTATTTTCAAATCAGTTAGCAAATGTTGTTGAATGGAAAGAGTTTCGGGATGATATGATTTTCTGGAAGTGGCCGAATGCCGAGCTGAAGAAGGGCAGCCGTCTGATTATCCGGCCGGGACAGGATGCAATCTTCTTGAATACCGGACGTATTGAGGGAATTTTCCAGGATGACGGTGATTATGATATTGAATCGCAGATTATTCCGTTCCTTTCGACGTTAAAGGGGTTTAAATTCGGTTTTAACACCAATCTTCGAGCAGAGGTTTTGTTTATCAATACAAAGGAATTTACAGTAAAGTGGGGTACTTCAAACGCAATCAACATTCCGACACCGGGAATGCCGGGCGGGATGCCGATTCGTGCACATGGCATTGTCAACTTTAAGGTGAATGACTATGTTCGTCTGATTGACAAGATTGCAGGTATCAAAAATGCTTATTTTGTAGAGGATGTCCGCCTGCGTATCACGGCTGTGCTGGATCAGCTTCTGATGAAGTGGATTGTC